>PFWI01000185.1:15577-16116 GCA_002791075.1 bacterium (Candidatus Ratteibacteria) CG_4_9_14_3_um_filter_41_21
CAGAAGTTAATCTGCTCGCATATTGCTACTAAAGCTAGACTAACTATCCAAGTAGCGCAATTTATGCCACGTTCTTATTGGTGCGATGAATCGCACCGCTACAATTTTGAAATTCCATACAATAAATTATACCTCCCCCCTCCTCACATCCTCCCCCTCAAGGGGGGAGGAAAGAGGTGGGGGTAACTTTGAAATTCCCATACAATAAATTAATTTTTCTTAATTCGGGAATTATAACATTATAATTGAAAATTGCAAATTTTTTGTTACCGGGGGAGAAAAAGCAAGAAGAAAAGTCTATTCAAATCTCCAGCCTTCTATCCAGACTTCTATATTGAATTGCTTCGGAAATATGAGGGGTCTCTATTGAGGAGGAACCTTCCAGGTCACCAATGGTTCGGGAGACTTTAAGAATCTTATCGTAGGCTCGGGCACTCATTCCCAGTTTATCGATGGCTAAACCTAAGAGGGTTTTTGACTCTTCGTTAATTGAGCAATACTCCTTAATCCGGGACTTATCCATCTGGGAGTTACAGTAA
>PFWI01000274.1 GCA_002791075.1 bacterium (Candidatus Ratteibacteria) CG_4_9_14_3_um_filter_41_21
AGGGGAGAGGATGGAGGTGAGGGGGCTAAGTTCTTCTCAATTGCAATTATACCGTAAAAAATAAAAAAATCAAAATAAATAAATAAAAGGGTACTTTAGCAAAGATTTCTACTAAAGCACCCTTTTATTATCTGTCTTTTTCTTAGAAGTTAGAAAGCAACCGCTACACTACCTATAATCTGCATCGCATCGGCACTGTCAGCAACAGCATTCTTGATCGCACTGCCTCTAACAAAGTAACCAAAGGTAAGACCGAACTCCACATCCTCACTGTAGGCATAACCAAGATTAAGGTCAATTTCGTTTCCCAGCTCTTTCTTCTCTCCTGCTGCCGGTTTGACCAATTGATCATTGAACCAGTCTAAGCTAATGCTAATTTTCTCTGTAGGCTGGATGGAGCCGGAAAGTTTAATCACCTGCATGTTGGACTGCTGACCCCATCCGGTAGCACCCAACCCTGAAGCATCCACGATTGCACCGATTCTGTCTCCGGCTGCATCAGGAAAGAGGGGATTCCAGGCGTTGTCGGTGTTGTCGGTAGCATCATTGTCACCAGAGAAGTGGTAGTAGGTAAGTCCAACCTTGGGCTCCCAGGCAATATCCTGGAAGGCATACTCAGCACCTAAATAGCCGGCATAACCCTTATTATTCAAACCAGCAGTTTTACCCCACTGACCAGCAAACTCTCCCTTCCAGGAGAAACCCGGCGTAGCCGCAACCTCGTGGGCAACACGGGCACCAAAGGTCTGCACACTGAGTTCGTTGGCGCTATTCTTTGTTGCATGGGCGTTGTTTAAGGATACAAAGTAACCTTCTACTTCCGCCTCAGCGGTTGGCACCTGATAGTTGGCGTTGATTCCATAGAGGTCCTGGTCAAGACCGGTGTCAATGCCAATAGCGGGAGGAGGGGGGCTCACGGTTGCGTAGTTTTCAATAATCTTGGCAACAAAACCGGTTAAGGTTAAAGGAACTGTTGCCAATTTATAGTCAAATCTGAGAGCATCAGTAGAGAGTCTGGCACTCAGATCTCCACCAAAAACTGCTGGCGAAACAAAACCATTAAGATCTCCGATGATGAAACCTTCGCCAAGAATAATCTCCTGCCTGCCGAGAGTTGCCGAAAGCCCAGGAACAAACATATCCGAGAGTTTGATGTAGGCAAGATCAAGATCAATGTTGGTGCTACCGGCAA
>PFWI01000212.1 GCA_002791075.1 bacterium (Candidatus Ratteibacteria) CG_4_9_14_3_um_filter_41_21
CTTTGCTTCTGCCGAGGAGATAAAACCGATCTGCGACCGGGAATATTTCCCGGCAGTCCATACCCTTTTAAAAAAGGCAAAGGAATCGGTTTATTTGATAATGCATCAGATTCGCTATTATGAGACGCATCCGCAAAGTTCGGCTAATATATTCTGCGATGAGTTGATTGCTGCAGCAAAGCGAGGCGTAAAGGTAAAGGCAATCATAGAACAATCGGATTTAGAAATGTTTTTAGACAGTTCCGAGAAGAACAGAGACGTTGGTTACCGTTTAGTAAAGGGAGGCGTGTCTGTTTATTTTGACCCTTCAAAAACCACTACCCATTGCAAATTGCTTGTTGTTGACCAAAGATACACGGTAATCGGCAGTACCAACTGGTCCTACTATGCTCTGGATAAGAATTACGAGTCCTCGGTTTTAATTGATTCTATAGATACCGCAAATTACTTCATTGAATATTTTGAGAAATTACGTAAAAAATGCCCGATGAAATTAGAACCACAGAAAAAATGATGAAACCACGAATTTCTCGAATTACGCTAATTAAAACTTTTGACAGGATTAACACGATTAAAGAATTAATTTTTAGTTAGAAACTAATGTTTGTTTTTCTTATCCTGTAAATCCTGTCAGAGAATGTTCTATTCTTATTTTTAAATTCGAACAATTCGTATAATTCGTGGTTAGAAACAAAATGAAGGTTGGGATTGGTTACGACATTCATAAATTAGTAAAGGGAAGGAAATTAATCTTAGGCGGAATAGAGATTAAATTCTCCAAAGGTCTTTCAGGCCACAGTGACGGCGATGTCCTCACCCATGCCATTATTGACGCTATTTTAGGCGCCCTCGGTAAAGGGGATATCGGAAAGCATTTTCCTGATACAGATAGTAGATATAAAAATATCAGCAGTCTTGTTTTGTTAAAAGAAACAATGAAATTATTGACCAAAAGCAAATACAGAATAAATAATCTGGACACAGCAATTATTGCCGAGAAACCTAAAATTGCTTCTTATAGCGGGAAAATAGAGGAAAGATTAGCTTCGGTTTTGAAGGTTAAAAAAGAATTTATCAATATCAAGGCCAAGACCAATGAAGGGTTGGGAGAAATCGGAAAAGGAAAGGCAATTGCTTGTTTCGCTATTGTATCAATACTGCGGCATTAATTAAAACACTCAACTTACCTAATCTCACCAACAGTCGGGGCGACTGGATTCGAACCAGCGACCTTCTGAACCCCATTCAGACGCGCTAAACCGGACTGCGCTACGCCCCGCAAGATTAAATATTACCCGTTATTATAACACGATTTTGTTGACTTTTCAATTTAATGTGGTATATACTATCAAGCCAATTGGACGCAGATATACGCAGATGACAGCGCAGCTGTCATTGCGAGCCCCGTTAGAAATACGAGGATAGAAAATTCCAGATAGAGTTTCTAAACGGGGCGAGCGACTGAAAGGAGCGTGGCAATCTCGAGATTGCGGAGCTTACCCCGAGCCTGTTATTTGAGATTGCCACAGTCGTCCGCCAATATTGCTGGGCGGACTCCTTCGCAATGACAGACGAAGGGGTCTTACTCCTCGCAATGACTTCATTAGAATCCTGTTATTATCCTGAAGTTATCCGCGTCCCAAAAAAAGGAGGAAAATGGCGATTAGAATAGGGTTTATTGGTGTAGGGGGAATTGCTGGCTCGCATCTCAGCAGACTTTCCCAGATAAAAGAGGCCAGGATTACCGCTTTAACCGATGTAGTAAAAGAGAAGACAGCAAAAGTAGCGAAGGAATATCAGGCAAATGCCTATACTGACTACAAAGAAATGCTTGACCAGGAAAAATTGGATGCGGTTTTTATTTGTCTTCCTCCTTTCGCTCACGGGGATATTGAAATTGAACTTGCCCAAAGGGAAATTCCTTTTTTCATAGAAAAGCCGGTTAATCTCTATTTGGAGAAAGCAAAAGAAGTAGAAAAAATAGTAAAAGAGAAAAAACTTATTACCTCGGTAGGTTATGTTCTCCGCTATATGGACATTGTGGAGAAAGCGAGAGATTTTTTAAAGGACAAGAAAATTGCTCTGATTTTAGGACGTTATTTTGGAGAAGTTCCCGGAGCAGGAAAAGGCTGGTATTCAAGAAAGGAGAAATCCGGCGGCCAGGTTGTTGAGCAGGCAACCCATATCGTAGATTCGATGAGATATTTAGCCGGAGACATTGATTCCCTTTATGCACAAGGATTTAAGGGTATTAATAAACTGGAGAATTACAACGTTGAGGATGCCAGTATTGTAGCAATGCATTTTAAAAACGGAGCGCTTGGTTCTCTAATCTCTAATTGGCTTTTATCCGGTTATCAGCCTATGTTAGAGATTATTACTCAAGGTATTCAGATTCAATATTCGGTTACCTCCTTGAAGATTATCTCTAAGAATAAAAAAGAGGAGTTCTTGGTAAGCAACAATTACGCCGCTTTAGAGGATGAGATTTTTATTGAGGCGGTAAAGAATAATGACCCATCAAGGATTAAATCTGATTATAGCGATGGATTGAAAACCTTAGAGGTTACCCTTGTCGCTAATGAATCAATGGAGAAAAAAGAGATAATTTCGCTATGAATACAAAAGAGGCTACTACATCTCTTTCATTACAGCAATCTCATCACATTTGGGAAATTTCGGACAATTAAGGCATTCTGACCAGATTTTACGGGGAAGTTTGCTCTTCGGAACACGAAAAAATCCATGTTTCTCAAAAAAAGCAGGGACATAGGTTAGAGCAAAGACTTTTTTTAAATTTAAATTTCTCGCTTCATCTAAAGCCTTTTCTAAAAGAAGATTACCAATCCCACAGCGTTGTTCTTCCTCTACCACCGCTAAAGAACGAATTTCGCCTAAATCCTTCCAGGTGATATGCAACCGGCAACAAGCAACAGTCTTATCTTTTTTCTCATAGACCCAAAAATCACGAAGATTTTCATAAAGTTGGGTTAGAGCTATCGGTAACATTTTTCCTTCATTAGCGAAACTATTAATCAACTTCTGAAGTTTAGGAACATCCTCCATTTTCGCTTTTCTAATCATTTGCTATTTATATAAACTCTGATATTCCTGATAAGCAGAAATTACTTTTTTCACATAATGATACGTTTCCGAAAAAGGGATATTCTCCACAAATTCATCAAGATCATTTTCTTCTTTCAACCAACTTGCGGTTCTTTCCGGCCCTGCATTATAGGCGCAAAGAGAAAGAACAGTATTGCTGTCAAAGGTATTTAAAAGCTGGCGGAAGTAATAACAGCCAAAAGCAATATTGACTTCCGGTTCAAAAAGTTTTTCAGTCCGGTAATCCCGCTGATTCATCCTTTTAGCAATCCATTCTCCCGTAGGAGGAATAATCTGCATCAAACCAATAGCAGAAGCCGAAGAAACATCTCCTTTGCCAAACCTGCTCTCCTGCCAGAGTATCGAAAAAACAAGATAGGGATCCAGATTATACTTTTTGCTATATTGCTCAATAAGAGCCTGGTAATAGAGAGGATATCTTAATTTTTTCTCTTTGATAACCGTACCCAGAGCAATTGCCTCCGGATAGGCGCGCGCCTCTTGATAGAGGTAAAAAAGAATCCACCGTTCTTCTTGATTATAAACTTTTTTCTCCATCTTTTTCAATTCTGATATCGCTTCCTCGCTGATTCCTAATTTTAATAAGAGGAGAGCTTTTTGAAGTTCAGGGTTTTTTTTATTCAGTTGGGAAAGATAAATTTTATCATCATTCATTGGCAATGGTGGATCTATATCTTGGATATTTTTAGTAAAGTTTGGATAATTAATTTTCCCTTCCTGGCAAGCGCGATAGGAGTAAAAAGTATAAGGAAGTTGGGTTATCCGGTTATAGGCTGTTTTTGCCTTTTCGTCGTAACCTAATTCTTCGGAATATTTTCCCAAAAAGTAGGATGCTTTTGCTCGAACTTCTTCTTTCGGGGAAGAATAAAAAAGTTTTTCTAAAGTTTTGGCTGCGCCTGAATAATTCTTTAACTTTGCGTAACATCTTGTGGCCTGCCAGAGACTCTCGCCATCGGCAGCTATTTCATATTCACTAATTGCCTCCTGATATCTTTTTAACTTTTGCAGAGCGCGTCCTTTTTCATAGTGAAGTTCACTACTTTCCGGATAGATTTGGTCATATTCTTCCAATGCTTTCTCGTAATCCGATAAGTAGAAGAAACTCTTTCCGCGAAAGTAATGAACTTTGGCGAAAAGAGAAGAAGAAATCTCTCGTCTTCTAAGAAGAAGAGAAAATCTTTTCTCTGCTTCTCGATAAAGGCGATTTCGGTAAAAAACGTAAGCCAGGGAATATTCTTCTTCCGGCGAAAAACATTTTTGGAGAGACTCCAAATAACGAATTGCTTCTAAGGAAAGAGGATTTCGGGAGAAATCCTCTACCAGATTCCAGAAAACTTTAATTGCTTCTTCCTTATTTCCCAATTTTTTATAAAGATTGGCCAAATGAAATAATCCCTCTTCATCCTTTTCTAATCCCTGATAGGTTTCTATGGCTTTCTGAAACTGATTCATCTTCTCGTAAGATTTTGCCAATTCTCTCAAGACCCGGGGCTTTAAAGGTCCTTTCTTGAAAAAAGGTTCTGCTTTTTCATACCAAAGAATCGCTTGAGCAAAGTTTCTGAGGTAATAGTAATCACTGACAATATGAAAAAGGGCATCATCAGCCAAGAGTTTTGGTTCTTCTAATTCCAGATATTTTTGAAAGGATTTAATCGCTTCTTGATATCTGTCTAATTTCTCTTTTAAAACACCGGAAAGATAGAACCTTTCTTTTTCGGGAAGTTGCTCAGATAACTTCAGGGCAAGGGAATAATTCTTTCCCTCGACCGCCTGCTGTATTTCCCGATAAGGAAATTCTTCCCCCGCGGCATGACGACGAAGAACAAGAAGAAGAAAAAGGGCAAGAAAAGGAAACAGAGATTTTTTCATAAATCCCCGGCAAGCACTCTTCGTCCCTTAATCTTTATTCTCCTTTCGGCAATCAACTTGATTGCCTGAGGATAAATGATATGCTCCTTTTCCTGAATGCGCTGATGCAAGGTTTCCGGGGTATCATCATCTTTTACCAGGACAACCGCTTGTAGAATAATAGGACCAGAATCTACTCCCTCTTCTACGAAATGGACGGTGGCTCCGGTAAACTTTACCCCATAATTGAGGGCCTGTTTCCAGGATTCCAACCCCGGAAAAGAAGGAAGAAAAGCCGGATGAATATTGATAACTTTTTCGGGGAAAGCATTAAGAAAATCCCTTTTTAAAACCCTCATAAAACCGGCAAGACATACTAATTCTACCCCTTCTTTTTTCAAGACTTGAACGTAATTTTTCTCTACCTTTTTTTCTAAATAGGTTTTAAATTTGCCTGGCGAGATGTAGAGAGATTTAATTTTGGCTTTTTCTGCCCGGATCAGAGCATAAGCATCTCGATTATCCGAAAGAACTATACCAATTTTTGCCGGAATTTCTTTTCTCCCAATGGCATCAATAATTGCCTGGAGATTTGTTCCCTTGCCCGAAGCCAAAACTCCAATGGTTAACATCTTTTTTATTTCTTCAGCGTTTTCCTTAAAGAAATTAATTCTTTTTTAATTCGTTTAAGGAAGTTTATTGAGTCTTTGGTCTTTAATTCTTCTTTTGTTCCTCTTTCCCGCAATTTCTGCTTCGCTCCCTGGATAGTATAAAGATGGTTATAAAGAAGAGATTTCAACTTAAGAATTATCCCAATATCTTTCTTAGTGTAATTCCTTTCTCCTCTCTTGTTTCTTTTTGGTTTTATCTGTTTAAATTCTCTCTCCCAATAACGAAGAATATGAGGTTCTACCTCAGTAATCTTGCTTACCTCACTTATAGAAAAATAAAGTTTATCCGGAATCTCCATTAAAAACAAAGTCGAGCAAGCTCGACCACTACAATTATGTAGCTATTCTTGATGTAATGGCAGAGTTTACTCTGCTGTATCGAGCAAGCTCGACTACTACAATGCAATATGCTCTGGCTCTCGCCTATTTTACTGCCTCTTTTAACGTTTTCCCTGCCTTAAATGCTGCAACTTTTCTCTCTGGAATTGAGAGTTGCTCACCGGTACGTGGATTTCTACCGGTGCGAGCTTTTCTCTTCTTCACGGAAAATGTTCCTAAACCAGCCAGAACAACCTTTTCTCCGTTTTTTAGAGAATTCCTGATATTATTAACCAGAGAGTCCACTGCCTTAGTTGCTTGCGC
>PFWI01000106.1 GCA_002791075.1 bacterium (Candidatus Ratteibacteria) CG_4_9_14_3_um_filter_41_21
CTCTGGGGCGTTCACCGTTCCATAGGTTTTCAAGTTATGGAGAATTCTGACCGCCACATTGTTAAAACCGGGAGAGCGGTCTCTCACGTACTCCCATTGTTTAATGGACTTTTTAATCTCGCTATTTTTTGCATAGGCATGGGCTAAACAATTATCAACATAATCCGGGTGAGGAAATTTAATTGCTCCTTCAAAATATTTTATAGCATTTTCATAATCTTTTGCCTTGTGATAGTAGGTCCAGCCAAGTTCAAAGTAAAGGTCATAACGGTTGGGATTATACTTTATCCCTTCCTTAAGAAAGTTAAGTCCATTCTGGAGCCATTGATTTTTTTCTTCTTCGGTTTTCATGAGAACGTAAATATTATAAGCCATATGCCATCCTCCAACCGTCCAGGGGGTGATAAATTGGGGTTGCAGAAAGGTGATGGAATGAAAAAGGGGAAGCATCCGGTAGTGTTGCCCGGAGTGCCAGCACTGGTGAACTTGTAGCCAGAGAAGGTCAGCGCCAATCCCACGGAAACCGGCCAGAATGAAATTACCGGCAATTTCCCCGGGCATTAACAACAAATTTGCTTCTAAATCCTCAAGTTTCTTCTGTCGGTCAATACTTTTTTGCAAGTATGAGATTCCTATAAGAAGGATGATAATTGTGGAGAAAATTTTAATTTTGAAAAATTTCATAACAGCAGATTTTAACCACGCTATTCTCGCGAATCGACATTTCACATCGTTGCAAGCGGAGGTCGCTTGTTTGTCATTGCGAGTAAAGTCCCTTGTTTGTCATTGCGAGCGATAGCGAAGCAATCTCAAGAAGTGAGGGATTGCCACGGTCGCTGACGCTCCCTCGCAATGACAGCTACGCTGTCAATTCGTGAGAATATCGAGAAATTCGTGGTTATCTTATCTAGATTTCTCTTTTTTGAAAGAAATAGATACCAATTAAGAGAGCAACAGCAACGTAAATGAGACCATAGCCAGTCGTCTTCGCCACATAGTTCCATTTTACAAAGATATCTACCGCCACCTTATCCCGGATATTGAAGTTTTCAAAGTTAGGGATGATGCGGTAGAAAAAGTTAGCCAGGCTAACCAGGTAAACATTTTTTACATTTTCCAACAGGGTCTGCCCGTAATTGATAAGGTGTCCAACAAAATAAAGGAAGAGAGAAAAAACCATGCTGAAGGCCGGGGAAGTAAAAGTAGAAACGGCTAAGGCAATTGCTGAAATAAGGAGAAGTTCAAAGAAAATTAAAATTAAAGCTTTGAAAATACCAACGCTGACGGTGTGCTCTTTAAAAAGGAGAAGAACGAGGAAGAAAATTGCCATTAGTGAAAAATTTAGCAAAGTGTTGAGGGATAATCCTAAAAATTTTCCAATGACAAAATCTCGTCTTCGTAAAGGTTTAACGAGAAGAGTATGTAAGGTTTTCCTTTCAATTTCGGAACTAATTGCCTCAATGGCAGCAAAAATGCAGATAAGAGTTCCGAAGAATTCAATAGTGGAAAGCCCCACATCCTTAATCATTTTCAGTTCTTCTCCTGGCGTGAGAAAAGAAAAAAGCCGGGAAGACCCGATTAGAATAAGACTAAAGACTAAAAGAGCCTGCAAGCCCTTTTTACGCAGTAATTCCTTAAAACTATTTTTAGCAATAATTAATGGCTTATACATAATTTCTTTATTTTTCCTTGATGATTTTAATAAAGAGGTCCTCAAACGTTTCTGTTTTTTTCTCTTTTAGAAGTTCTTTTAATCTGCCTATTGCCAAAAGATTGCCCTGGTCAAGAATTCCGATGCGGTCACAAATTTTTTCTACCTCGGATAAAAAGTGGCTGGAAAGAAGGATTGTTTTTCCCTGTTCTTTTAGTTTGAGCAGGAGGTCTCTCGTTTCTCTTCCCCCAATGGGATCAAGACCGGTGGTCGGCTCATCCAGAATCAGAAGTTTGGGGTCATTAATAAGAGCGCAGGCAAGGCCAATTCTCTCCAGCATTCCTTTAGAATAATTCCTCAAAGCCAGATGCTTTAGCTCTGCCAGTCCAACCCTGGAGAGCAATTCATCAGAGCGTTTCTTCTTGGTTCTCTTCGGGAGTTCAAAAATATCCCCGTAAAAGTCAAGAAGTTCCGGACCGGTAAGATACTCATAATAATAAGGATTTTCCGGCAAAAACCCAATTTTTCTTTTTACTCCTATATCTCCTATTTCTTTCCCGAAAATTTCTACCTTTCCCCGGGTAGGAAAAATAAGTCCCAAAATTGTTTTTAAAAGGGTTGTTTTGCCTGAACCATTGGGACCGAGAAGGCCAAAAATTTCCCCTTCTTCAATTTCCAGATTAAAATTGAATAGTCCGGTAACTTTTCTTTTTTTAGGCAGATGATAAATCTTGGTTAAATTTTCTATCTTGATTGCGATACTCATAGATACTTATAATTATATCCGAAACACGTAATCTGTCAACTCTTTCAATATCTCCCCTTTCTTTCCTAAAAAGGAAGCCTTCTTCTCCATCCTCTTTTTTAAGGTTTTTATCCTGGAGAAAGCAAGATTTTCTTTTTCCTGCAGTTCCTTATCCTTGAGGTCGTCATAAATCTGATAGGCCAGGCCAAACCATCTTCCAAATTTGGTAAGATGCTTTATTTTCTCCGGGTCGCTCTTTGCCAAAATCCCGCCGGTTTTTAAACAAGCGGTGATGAGATTGCCGGTCTTATGTTCCCGGATATATCTGATAGTTCTTTTATCAGGCTCTTTTCCCTTTTCCTGGATGTCCGTGATTTGGCCGGCAATCATTCCCTCTTCTCCGATTGCTCTGGCGACCTCCACGATGATGGGGTAATTTGTACCGGCTAAAACTTCAAAGGCAAGAGTAAGTAAAGCATCGCCGGCTAAAATTGCGGTTGCTTCTCCAAATTTTTTGTGGCAACTTTGCTTTCCCCGCCGAAAATCGCTATTATCCATGCTCGGTAAGTCATCGTGAATAAGACTATAGGCATGAATCATCTCAATGGCGCAGGCAAGAGGCATTGCTCTTTTACTCTTGCTACCGCAAATTTCACTGGCGATGAGAACTAAAATAGGGCGCAGGCGTTTGCCGTCGGAAAAAACAGCATATCTCATTGCCTGATGGAGAAGTGTTGGCCTCTTTTTACCGGAAGGCAAATAATGTCCTAACGCCTCATTAATCAATAACCTTTTTGTCTCCAAATATTTTTTAATCATTAATTTCCAGGTTAAAGGGTTTTCTATCCCTCTTACTCCCTTCCTTGGTCAAAATCTCAATTTTCTTTTCCGTCTCCTCTAATTTCTTGCTGCAAAATCTTACCAGAGATATTCCTTCTTCAAACTTTTTTAAGGAATCTTCCAGCGAGAGTTCTTGTCCCTCTAATTCCTCTACGAGTTTTTCTAATTTGGCCAGCGCATCTTTAAATTTCATCTCTTTCATTAATTTCTCCTGATTTTTTAGCCACGAATGCACACGAATAAGAATTATAGAATGTAGTGGCAGAGTTTACTCTGCAGTCGAGCTCCAAGGGAGTCCCTTCGGGACAAGCTCGACCACTACTTTAGTGTTCATTCGTGTTAATTCGTGGATGCATCTCTTTGTTTTTATCTGTAGTCTCAATTACTTTGGAAAGGAGACTGCCTTTCCAGAGTTTTGTCATTACCAAATCCCCTTTTTTTACTTTTTTAACATCTTTAATAATCATTTTTTCCGGACAGGAATGGGTGACTGAATAACCCCGCTCTAAGATTGCCAGAGGAGAAAGATTGTTGAGTTGGCTGCTTAAATTTCTTAATTTCTCTTTTATCCGCGAGAATTGATGCTGGGCAGCATTCTCTATTCTGAAGAGCAGCTCATCAATCCTCTGGCTGAATTGCCGGATAAGTTCTTTGGGCTGCTGTAAGCCGTACCTTTCGGAGAGGGTTTTTAAATAGTCTTTTAGGAAATTGACCCTGTTTTTGATGTGGGAGAATAGTTGACGGGAAAGATTCTCTATTCTTTCCAAAATTTCCTCTCTCTGGATAGAGCAAAGTTCCGCAGCCGCTGAGGGTGTGGGAGCTCGAAGGTCAGCGGTGAAATCCGCAATAGTCCAATCAATCTCATGACCTACCGCAGAGATAATGGGAATTTCCGAGAAATAGATACTGCGGGCGACAATTTCCTCATTGAACGACCAGAGGTCCTCAAGACTTCCTCCTCCCCGGGTAAGGATAATAGCGTCAAAGCCCCCCATTTTATTTAATTCCTCAATGGCTTCGGCAATTTGAGCGGCGGCTTCTTTCCCCTGAACGAGCACCGGGTTAATCAGAATCTCCATCTGTGGATTGCGCCGGTCAATTACTTTGAGAATATCCCGGATAGCGGCTCCGGTAGGGGAGGTGACAATAGCAAGATGTTGAATAAGAAAGGGAATCGGTCTTTTGTGCTCTTGGGCAAAAAGACCTTCGGCCTCCAGCCTCTTCTTCAATTGTTCGAAGGCAAGTTGTAGGGCGCCCAAACCTTTTGGCTCTATTCTTTTGGCGATAATCTGGTACTCCCCTCTTCGCTCATAAAGTCCAATATTGCCGTAAAGAAGAACCTGCAAGCCGTCGGTTAACTTAAAGGGAATATAAACTGCCAGCGGCTTAAAGAAAGCGATATGAATCAGGCTCTCTTTATCCTTAAGGTCAAAGTAGATATGCCCGGAGGAAGGGGTTCGGAGATTGCTGACTTCCCCTTCAACCCAGAGTTCGGGAAAGTTTTCCTCCAGCAACCCTTTAATCTCCCTGGTCAATTCGGTAACGGTATAAATATGAAGTTTCTGATAATTCATAATTAAAAATTTCTTTTTGGACGCGGATAACATCAGGATAAAAGTAAAAACAGCAAAGTCATTGCGAGGCGTAGGTCCCGAGTGCAACGAGGGAACTGGAGCTCCTTCGCTTATGCTCAGGACAGGCTCCGCAATCTCAAAACTGGATTGCCACGCTCCTTTCAGTCGCTCGCAATGACAGCTGTGCTGTCATCTGCGTTAATCTGCGTCCGATTAATTTATTTATACAATCGTGGTAAGCGTTTGCCCAGGCGGGAAACAATCTCATGAGGGACGGTATTGATTGTTTCTGCAATCTCCTCTACTGAAACTTTTTCCTTTCCCTGTTTGCCGATTAAAACCGCTTCGTCCCCAATTTTAAGATTTTTAACTTCGGTAACGTCAACCATCAATTGGTCCATACAGATTGTTCCGATGACTGGGCATCTTTTTCCCTTGAGAAGGATAGTACCCTTATTGGAAAGTCTCCTATCTATCCCATCGGCGTAACCAATCGGTAAAGTAGCAATTGCTGTTCCTTTCTTGGCGCGATAGGTTCTTCCGTAACTGACCGAATCTCCTTTTTTTATCTCCTTGATCAAGACAACCCTTGATTTCAGGGAAAGAGCCGGTTTTAATTTAACCGTCTTTTTTATTTTTACCGAGGGGTAAATCCCGTAGAGGATAATTCCTGGCCGCACCAAATTAAAATAACTGCCTGGCAAATTCAGAATTGCTGCTGAATTGGCGAAGTGACAAAAAGGAAATTCAATCCCCCTTTCCTTTAATTTGGCGATTAGGTCTTTAAATATTTTAATTTGTTTCTGAGTAAAACATAGATCTATATCGGCAACGGGAAAATGAGAAAAAAGACCTTCCGGAAAAAGATTGGGAAATGCTCTTATCTTTTTAATAAATTCAATTGCCTTTATAGGCGGGATACCAATTCTACCCATCCCAGTATCTACTTTAATATGGATTTTAGCGATTTTTTTTCTTTTTTTTGCCTCTGCAGAGAGAGCTTTTGCTAAAGGAATAGTGCAGACCGTGGCGATAAGATCATTCTTAACTACCGCAGAGGCTTCCTCCGGCAGGATTGTGCTCAGGACAAGAATTGGTCTTTTTATCCCGGCATCCCGTAACTCTATTGCCTCTTTTATGCTCGCTACGCCAAAAAAATCCGCCTTCTTTTCTATCGTCTTCGCAACAGAAATTGCCCCGTGGCCATATCCATCAGCTTTAATGCAGGCTAAAACCTTGGTTCCTTTCCCTACCTTTTTCTTAATCCGGGTAATATTATAACTGATTGCCTCTAAATCAATCTCAATCCAATTTCGGTTCATTGTTCTATCTTTAGCCACGAATTAACACGAATAAATACTTTACCACCGAGACACAGAGAACACAAAGTAGGGAGTGGATATTAGGGAGTGGGGAGTGGATAAAGATATCCCGGTGCTGTTTCTACTCCCTACTCCCCAGAGAGCGAAGCGAACGAACTCCCTACTCCCGGTACTTGTTCTCCGTGACTCTGTGGCGAGAGAGTTGTTTTTTTAATTCGTATAATTCGAGTAATTCGTGGTTATTATTTGTGTTCATTCGTGGTTGCTATTCTATTTCTTCCAGGATTCTCTCGGTTGCTTCGCGCGGGTTTTTGGCAGATGTAATTGCTCTGCCCAGAATAATATAGTTGGCCCCATTCTCAATCGCCTCTTTTGGGCTAACCAGTCTTTTCTGATCCTTTTGTTTTTTTGCCCAGACCGGACTGATGCCCGGGCAGAAAATGAGAAAATTTTCACCGGTCCTTTTTCTGATTTCAGAGGCCTCAAGTCCGGAAGCAATTACTCCATCCAGGCCATTATCTTTGGCAATAAGGGATAAGTCAACTACCTGGGAAATGTTAGAGTTTTGGCTGGTTAAAACCGTTACTCCCAAAATCTTGGGCCGGTTCCTGCCCAGAAACATTGCTTTTTTCTCGGCCCCGGTAATTGCTGCCTTAATCATCTCTGCTCCTCCGCTGATGTGTAAATCAAAGAAATCTACGTCAAGAAAAGTTGCCGCCTCGCTTGCTTTTTCTATGGTGTTGGGGATATCGAGAAATTTTAAATCCAGAAAAATTTTTGCTCCCTTCTCCTTAATTTCAGAAATAATTTTTGGTCCGCAAAAAGTAAATAATTGCATGCCGACCTTAAATATTTCCACTAAATCCCCTAATTCTTCTACAATTTTTAGCGCATCTTTCCTATTAGCGAAGTCCAGAGCAACAATGAGTCTATTTTTCATTTTTACCTCTTACCACGGAGACACAGAGAGCACGGAGAACTACTATAAAAGAATGATAAATAAATACTGTTAACTTTTATTTTTAACTCTAACTGTTGTTTTTTTCTTTCTCTGTGTTCTCCGTGACTCTGTGGTGAATATTGTTTTTATGGTTTCTTCCGGTAATTTCCAGAAGGACTATAATGGTAATAATGGTTAATGCCTGCAAAACTATCAGGAGTCCCCCTAATAGACTTAATTTCCCCAGAAGAAGTGCCCCCAGGCCAAGAGAAAATGCTGCCAAATAGATAAAGAGGACTGCTTTCCTTTGGCTCATTCCCAAATTTACCAGACGGTGGGAAAGGTGGTTCTTATCTGCCCGGAAGATCGATTTTTTATTCTTTATTCTGATTACGACTACGCCGGCCATATCAAAAAGCGGCAATCCCAGGATTAAGAGAGGCCCAATAACCGGTAGGAATGAAGGAGTTTCCTTTTGATAATAAGTGCCTAAAATAGCGATGGTTGCAAGCAAATAGCCAATAAAAGAAGTGCCGGCTTCGCCCATAAAGATTTTTGCCGGATAGAAATTATATCGCAGAAATCCTAAAAGAGAACCGAGAAATACGGCTAAAATAGTGGAAATAAAGAATTCTCCATTAGAGATAGCCACGAGAAAGAAGAGAAAAGAGGCAATCACTGCCACTCCCACTGAAAGCCCGTCCATATTATCTAAAAGATTGAAAGCGTTAATAATGGTTATCAGCCAGAGAATTGTGATGATGGCAGAAAGTAAAGGATTGGAAATAAAAAGAGTAATCCTGATACCCACTAAAAAAAGGCAAATCCCGATTGCAATCTGCCCGCTCAGTTTAAGACCGGGACGCAGGCCAATAAGATCGTCAATTAGACCAAAACAAAGGATAATTAACCCTCCAATAAGAATCAGGGAGAGTTTCGGAAGCACCAAGATAATTCCGGGAAGATAACTCTGGATAGAAAAGGGCAGAAATCTTGCCAGCCCTGTTTTGCCAAAAAAAACTCCCAGGAGAATAGTGAAAGAGAAAGATAGATAGATTGCCACTCCTCCTAATAAAGGCTTGGGGAATGAATGGATTTTTCTTTCGTCAGGATAATCTAAAACTTTAAAGAAAGTTGCGGTCTTTCCCGCC
>PFWI01000097.1 GCA_002791075.1 bacterium (Candidatus Ratteibacteria) CG_4_9_14_3_um_filter_41_21
TGTGGATAACGATATGAGATTGCTTCGCTGTCGCTCGCAATGACAAACCATAACAACATTATTTGAAGAACGCTCTACTACTCCCAAAAGTCCATGAAGACATATCTATTGCAGATATTTTGATAGCAAGGATTCAATCCAACACAGTGTCCTAATTGTTGGATTGGACAGTTCTCTCACCCTTTAATCGTCCTCATCCCGACACTGAGACATCGTCGGATCGCCCTGGGTCGCCAAAGGTTTAGTGGCGACAATTTTTAGGTTATCTTTCCTCTATAGAATACTTAAATCAATACCAGAAAATCAAATTCTTCCAATAAACAGATAGATTTCTTAATCAATCATTTTTATCCCAGATATTCTTTAAAATCTATAATCTTACCCTCATCTGAGGCCACGCCGGAGGCTTCCACTAATGCAATGGTTTTTAGATTCTCCCGGCCGGAAAAGACAGGCTCAATCCCTTCACTGATATACTGGTAAAACCCATCCAGAAGGATTGATTCCGGAGCTTTTTCTTCCTTTACCGATAGAATTTCGTCCCCGGTTGCCCCTGGCCTTCTCAGATGAATTTGATTATCAATAATCTCTAATGAGCCCTTTTCGCATTCAATCTCCAGAAGATTTTTTCTACCATGGGCGGCAAAGCCAGCCATTACCCCAAAGATAACCCCGTCTTCAAATTCTATCCAGGTATAGTTACAAGCCCCATGTTTATAAGGACTCCAGGAAGGGTTAAAACTATATCCCCAGACCCTTTTTGGCTGGCTGTTAAAGAATGAGCGGATGGTATCAAAATCATGGACACTCCTTTCCCAGAGGTAGGAATGCCTGACATTTCCGGAATGACGAACTCCCGGACGCCAGGAGAGATTTACCTGCATACCAAAGGAAGGTCTGCCATAAACCTCTTTTTTGATTAGAGAACCCAATTTCCTCTGAAGAGGCAAATAACGAACGTTTTGGGCGACTGCAACCTTGAGATTTTTTTCTTCGGCTCTTTTTACGATCTCCTTCGATTCTTTCAGAGAAAGAGTAAAGGGTTTTTCCACCAAAACATGCTTACCGGCCTTGATTGCCTGCAGGCATTGCTGGTGATGTAATTGCGGAGGAGTAATAACAAATACGCTGTCTGCTTCAATTTTATTTAATGCCTCTTCTAAACTGGAAAAGCATTTCTCCGGTGAAAGCCC
>PFWI01000255.1 GCA_002791075.1 bacterium (Candidatus Ratteibacteria) CG_4_9_14_3_um_filter_41_21
ATTAATTTTTCAAAGATCAATTGCTACTGTTCTTTGACAACTTGACTCTTATAGGACAATCTCCGTAGGATTTAGCTACTGCTTCTATCCTATCTGTAAAATTAACCATGACTAATAAAGAAACAATGAAAATGTAAAAACCAAAACCTTTGCATTTACCCATCTCAGTTTCTCCTCAGCTCTTTTACTATCAAACTTTCTGTTTCCGCTATCCCTTCAGAGACATGGGCTTTTTCAGCAAAACAGACTCTCCCCAAACAATATTGTTTTTGGGGTTCATCCAGTTATTGGTCTTGTCCCTGACTATGAGTTCTAAAGGCCCGCCGGAGAAGATTGAAACCTTAATATATGTCGCTTGGAATTTATCATCAAATATATTTTCAAAAATAGTTTTGCCACAAAACCTTACTTCTACTTGAATTCTTCCCCCAATTCCAAGCGTTGAATGTAATCCCACTGCACACCTAAAACAGTCATATGTTTCAGGTGGAATTTCATAAACTATGCTATACTCTTTATGACAACCTGTACCCATCCCTTTCGAAAAAATTACCTGTTTTGTTTTATTTCCCTCCGTCAATTTCAATTTAAGAGGCACTGGTTCCCGTCTCTCATCAAGGCAATAGTTTTGAATAATAAGTAAAGATGGTAATAAGGAAGCAGCCCTTACACCAGAACAACTCGCAGATATTCAAAGCCAACTTGCTGTATCTGGACGCAAATTGGACCTCTGGGTAGTTCTCTATGATCACCAGTTGGATCTGCCAGCAGGTGAACATCTTAAACAGTGCGATAAAGTGACATTCTGGACATGGAAGGCTATGGAAATCAAGAATCTCGAGCAAAACTTTGAGCAAGTCGAGAAACTATCCCCATCCTGTCGCAAAGTACTGGGCTGTTATATGTATGACTATAGCGAAGGAAAGCCAATGCTCGCTTCATTAATGCAAAAACAATGTAATCTAGGATTACGATGGCTCCGCCAAGGACGAATCGAAGGAATGATTTTCTTAGCCAGTTGTATCTGCGACTTGGGGTTGGAGTCTGTCGAGTGGACACGACGCTGGATTCAGGAAATGGGAGATTGTCCTATAAGAGTCAAGTTGTCAAAGAACAGTAGCAATTGATCTTTGAAAAATTAATTAAAGA
>PFWI01000262.1 GCA_002791075.1 bacterium (Candidatus Ratteibacteria) CG_4_9_14_3_um_filter_41_21
TTGCCAATTCTGCCGATTTTCAGTTCAGCAGTGCTCTCCGGTATTAAGGGGTTGGGCCTTTGTCCAATAGCAATTACCACGGTGTCAAAATTAAGGGAGAACCGGGAATTCTTAATAGGAATGGGCCGAGGTCTACCCGAACTATCGGGAGGGCCCAATTTCATCTTAATAAGTTCCATCCCCTTTACCCAATTGTTTTTATCTCCCAAAATTTTAACCGGGGCTACTAAAAAATAGAATTTTATTCCTTCTTCTCTCGCATTTTCATACTCTTCTTTTCTCGCCGGCATCTCCTCTTCACTGCGGCGATAGATTACCGTCACCTTACTACCCATCCGCAGAGCCACTCTGGCCGAGTCCATCGCTACATTACCCCCGCCAATCACCGCCACATTCCTGCCAACATTAAGCGGGGTTTCATATTCAGGAAAGAGATATGACTTCATAAGATTTGCCCGAATTAAAAATTCATTAGCGGAATAAACCCGATTGAGCCATTCTCCTTCTATCCCCAAGAATTGAGGCAATCCCGCCCCAACGCCAACAAAAATAGCCGTAAATCCCTGCGAAAAAAGTTCTTTGACCGAGAAAAGTTTTCCGACGACCATACCTGTTTTAATCTCCACACCCAAATCCTTAATCGAGGCAATTTCTTCTTTTACTATATTTTTAGGTAATCTAAATTCAGGGATACCGTAGGCAAGCACTCCTCCGGGAGAATGAAGAGATTCAAAAATGGTCACGGCATAACCCAACTTAGCTAAATCTGCAGCACAGGTTAGTCCAGCCGGTCCCGAGCCAATTACCGCTATTTTTTGCTTTAATTTTGCTGTCATTGCGAGGAGTCCCCCCTTCTTGCTGTTCTCCCCCCCCCCGCTTTGCTTCGCAAAGCGAAGCAGGGGGGATGAAGCAAGAAAGCAGGGGGGACGACGTGGCAATCTCTTTGAGATTCCTCGCTTCACTCGGAATGACAGTTCGTGTCAGATTGCTTCGCTTCGCTCGCAATGACAAGCGAGAAACTTCGCTCGCAACGACTTCGTCGTTTTTCATTTCCCAATCGGCAGCAAATCGTTCTAATCTTCCAATACTTATTGGTTGCCCTTTTTTTGCCAGAATGCAAAGTTTTTCACACTGACTCTCCTGGGGACAGACCCGACCGCAGACGCCAGGAAGATTATTCTTCTCCTTTAAGGTGGCAATAGCTTGACTAAAGTTAGAATTTTTGATTTCTTTAATAAATTTTGGAATATCAATCTCCACCGGGCAACCCTTAATACAGAGCGGTTTTGGACACTGAAGGCAGCGGCTCGCTTCCCGAACGGCCTGTTCTCTGCTATACCCGAGAGCCACCTCATTGAAATTCTTGATACGAACCTTCGGATCCTGCCTGGGCATCACTTCTCTTTCAATCATTTCAATTGCAAAAAGTAATATTTACCACAGAGTCACAAAGCCACAGAGAAAGAACTTAGTTATTTCAGGCTTTGTGTTCTTTGAGTCTTGGTGTCTTTGTGGTAGAGTAGTCATTTTTTAACAATGCTGTCCCTCTTCCACTTCTTATCATCTCTTTTTGGGAAATCAAGCCGGAAATGGGCTCCTCTGCTCTCTTCCCGTTTTAACGCACTCCCGGTAATAAGAAAAGAGTCAATTAGCATATTCTGCGCTTCCCATCCTCTAATTTCTTTAAACAATATTTTTAAAGCGTATTCTTGCCAAAAACGGATTTTCTGCAGCGCTTTTTCCAATCCATTTTTCTCCCGCTTTATCCCTACATTTCTCCACATTAAAACGCGTAAAGACCTTTCCAAGTCAGAAAGATCGAAATGTTTTCTTTCTTTCCATCTCCCGGAAAAAGAAATCACAGGAGGCGAAGACCATCCTTGTTTTACAATTTTTCCCGCATCCTCTCCACAGCGATAACCAAAAACAAGACATTCCAATAAAGAATTGCTCGCCAACCGATTAGCGCCATGAACGCCAGTTTCAGCTGTCTCTCCGCAAGCATAGAGATTCTCAACATCGGTTCGGCCAACTAAATCCGTTTTAATTCCGCCCATAAGATAATGAGCCGCTGGACGCACCGGAATGAGATCCCGGGTAATATCCAAACCATAATCAGAGCAAACTCTTCTGATATGGGGAAAACGCTGTTTAATAAATTCTTTATTAAGAGAACTTAAATCTAAATAAACGCAGTTGCTTTTGGTTTTTTTCATTTCATCTAAAATAGCTCGGCTAACAATATCCCGGGGCGCAAGGTCGGCAAGTTTATGATAATGGGACATAAAAGGGGTTTTTCTTTGGTTAACCAGAATTGCTCCCTCTCCCCTTACCGACTCAGAAATAAGAAATCTGGGAGTACCCGCAAGATAGAGAGCCGTAGGGTGAAACTGAATAAATTCTAAATTAGAAAGGGATGCTCCAGCCCGATAGGCAAGCGCCAAACCATCGCCGGTAGATACTGAAGTATTGGTCGTTTCCTGGTAGAGTTGACCTGCGCCTCCGGTAGCTAAAATAACTTTTTTGGATATAATAGCCTTGATTCTTTTCTGAAGACAATCAAAAACTATTGCTCCAAAAACCTTCCCTTCCTGGTGAAGAAGGTCAATTACAAAAAGGTCTTCCCGGATAGTAATGTTGGAATTTTTTCTTACTTCTCTTAAAAGAACTTCCTCGATCTCCCTGCCGGTAGCATCTCCCTTGGCATGAACAATCCTGCTTTTTGAGTGAGCGCCTTCTTTAGTGAAGTTGATTCTTCCCTTGGTCCGATCAAAATTAGCCCCTTTTTTAATTAACTCTTTTATCTGTTTGGGCCCTTCTCTCACCAACAATTCTACAGCGCTCTTATCCGATAGCCCTTCTCCGCACCGGATTGTATCATTGAAATGCAATCTCCAACTGTCTCCTTTCCTTGGAAGAGCGACCGCAATTCCGCCTTGCGCATTGAAAGAAGCGTTTTCCCTCGCTTTATTTTTCGCAATGATTAAAACCCTGTTCCGGAGACAAGCAGCAAGCCCGCTGGATAGCCCGGCAACTCCACTGCCCACGATTAGAACGTCAATTCTTGATTGGGGAAGACGGGAAAGATTAAAATCAACTAAATAATCCGGAATAATCATTTTGATAATTCACCACAGAGTCACGGAGACACAGAGAACCACCAAGAAATCAATCGGACGCAGATAACAGGATTAAAGAAAAGATGATGTAGTCATTGCGAGGGAATGAAATGAGCGCGGCAATCTCTCCCTTTTTTGGGATTGCTTATCGACATCAGGAGATGTCTCCCACATAATATTTATTGTGGGAAAGGTCTCCTGACCTTGACCTATCTTAACTCCTCGTAATGACAGCTATGCTGTCATCTGTGTCTAAATTTTTATGTTTTTCTCTGCGTTCTTTGAGGCTTTGTGCCTCCGTGGTAAAAGTTGTTATTCTTTTAGAACTGCGCCGGTGTTTGCAGAAGAAACCTGTTTGCTATAACGCGCAAGATAACCTTCCTTAATCTTTGGTTGATGTACTTTCCATAAAGACAACCGTTTTTTTATCTCTTCGGCAGTGAGTTTAAGATTCAATTCTCTCTTCGGAATATTAATCTCAATCAGGTCTCCGTTATGAACGATGGCAATCGGTCCTCCCTCAGCCGCTTCAGGAGAAATGTGCCCGATAGCTGCTCCCCGCGTACCCCCGGAAAATCTACCATCAGTAAGAAGCGCTACTTCTTTATCCAAACCTATTCCTGCAATAGCCGAAGTAGGAGAAAGCATCTCCCTCATTCCCGGCCCCCCTTTTGGACCCTCATAGCGGATAACAAGTATTTCTCCTTTTCTTATTTTTCTCTTCATAATAGCCACCATCGCTTCCTCTTCACTTTCAAAAACTCTGGCCGCTCCGGTATGCTCTAACATTTCCGACGCTACGGCAGATTGCTTTACCACTGCGCCTTCAGGAGCTAAATTTCCTTTTAAAATTGCCAGTCCTCCTTCCGCGGAATAGGGTTTTTCTACTGGTCTAATTACCTCGTTATTCAGCACTTTCGCTCCCCTAATATTTTCTCCGAGAGTCCTTCCGGTTACCGTCATTGTTTTTAAATTGATCAGATTTTTTCGAGTCAGTTCCGACATTATCGCAGCTATCCCGCCAGCGCGGTGTAAATCCTCTAGATGAAAAGTCCCTGCGGGCGAAAGCCGACAGAGATTGGGGGTGGTTTTACTAATTTGATTAAAAAGTTCCAGGTCTAATTCTACTTTAGCCTCTTTGGCAATAGCCGGTAGATGCAAAACCGTATTAGTCGAAGCACCTAAAGCCATCTCTACCCTGATTGCATTCTTGAAAGCGGTTAAAACCGCAATATCTCGAGGCCGGATATTCTTTTGATAGAGTTCCATAATTTTGACTCCGGCATATTTAGCCAATCTTTTTCTTTCGGCCATCACCGCAGGAATTGTGCCGTTGCCGGGTAAAGCCATCCCCAAAGCTTCAGAAAGGCAATTCATAGAATTAGCCGTAAACATCCCCGAACAGGAACCGTATCCTGGACAAGCGTTATCTTCAAGAAGCTTCAATCTCTCTTCCGTTATCTTCCCTGAGGCAAAACTACCCACCGCTTCAAAAACAGAAATAAGGTCCAGAGCTTCACCTTGGAAATAACCGGCTAACATCGGACCCCCAGAAATCAAAATTGCCGGAATATTAAGCCGCAACGCCACCATCAACATTCCCGGAACACTCTTATCGCAATTAGGAATAAGAACCAAACCGTCAAAAGGATGCGCCATTACCATCGTTTCAACGGAATCAGCAATCAGTTCCCGGGAGCAAAGAGAATATTTCATTCCCAGATGCCCCATCGCCAAACCATCGCAAACCGCAATGGTGGAAAATTCTATCGGCAGTCCCCCGGCACTTCTTATCCCGTCTTTCACCGCTCTGGCAATCTCATGAAGATGGATATGTCCGGGAACAATTTCATTGGCCGAGTTAGCCACGCCAATGATTGGTTTTTCTATCTCACTATCGGTATAGCCCATCGCTTTCAGCAACGAGCGATGCGGCGCTCTTTCTATTCCCTTCTTCATCAAATCACTGCGCATTTTTATTTCCTCCTATTTCTGGGATTATACTATAAAATCATTCTTTCTGCAAAGTAAAAAATTGCCTTTGAAGAAATGGCATGATACTATAATAAAAAGTTAAAAAAGTAAAAATGTGCGGTATTGTTGGTTATCTTGGAAAAAGAGAGGCGATCAAAATTTTGCTTCCCGGTCTGAAGAATTTAGAGTATCGAGGGTATGATTCTGCCGATATAGTTACCCTTAATCAGAATAAATTTAACATTCGCCGTTCGGTAGGTAAAATTGTTAATTTAGAGAAACTTTTAAAGAAAAAGCCAGTGAAAGGCAAAATCGGTCTGGGCCACACCCGCTGGGCAACCCATGGTCAACCTTCTGAGGAGAATGCTCATCCCCACACCGACTGCAAGAAAAATTTGGTAATTGTTCATAATGGCATCATTGAAAATTATCAATCTCTAAGAACAGAATTGAAAAGGGGTGAAAATTAGGACTCTGAAAGGTAAAGTTAAGATTAAGAAATTAAGGAGAATCTCCTGGAACCCAACGGAAGCGGAAAAGGTCGGTTATCCTCACTTTATGTTAAAGGAAATTTATGAACAACCCCGGGTAATTGAAGAAACAATCAGGGGTCGAATATCTGAAGAAAGGGGTAAAATCTATTTAGAAGAAGAAATTGGACTAAAGAAAGAGGAGTTGAAAAGAATAGACAGAATCATTATTATTGCCTGTGGCACTTCCTGGCATGCTGGTTTGGTAGGAGAATATCTTCTTGAGGAGTATTGCCGTATTCCGGTAGAGGTGGAATATGCCTCTGAATTCAGATATCGCAATCCTATTATTGATCAAAAAACCTTAATTATGGCAATCTCTCAGTCCGGAGAGACGGCTGATATTTTAGGCGCGGTGAAAGAGATCCGAAAAAAAGGAGCCCGGGTAATTTCTATCTGTAATGTTATGGGAAGTTCCCTGACTCAACTTTCGGATGGAGTAATCTATATTCCCGAGGTCTCTGTTCCACTCACCCCAATTTTATCTGTAGTGCCACTTCAACTCCTGGCTTACTACATTGCCATAAAAAGGTAAGAGTTAAGTTATCCTGAAATACCATATGATTACAGTGATTATAAAGGAGATTACAGTGATTTTTATCTT
>PFWI01000197.1:0-175 GCA_002791075.1 bacterium (Candidatus Ratteibacteria) CG_4_9_14_3_um_filter_41_21
TGCCGGCTCCGGCCAGGAATAATGATTAAAATCTTCCCTGTTTTTAATCGGATAGCCAAGCCTCCTGTCCACCAGGCTGCCTCTTTCCATGTCAAGACCGGGCCAAACAGGGACGTAGTCATAGCCGGCTTTATAATAGAATTCCACGGTTGCGACTCTATCCGGAAGTTTTTTA
>PFWI01000197.1:209-1187 GCA_002791075.1 bacterium (Candidatus Ratteibacteria) CG_4_9_14_3_um_filter_41_21
AAAGTTCATAAAAGGGGACATAGTCGGGTTGACCATCCCTCCATAGGACTTTCAACAATTGGTTGAAATCCGGCTTGGGCTTAATGGCAGTATCTTCTAATTTACAGTATTTACCGGCCATAAGAAATTTTTTGCGGTAATGATATCTTTTACCGGATTTTCCCCTGCTTCCCTTTCAATCACAAAAAACCCATTGTAGTTGATATTTTTTAATGCCTCCAGATATTTTTCAAAATCCACGTCTCCCTCTCCCAGAGGAACTTCGCCATTGTTCTTCTTTCCGTCTTTGGCATGGGTGTGAATAATATAATCTTTTAACTCCTTCACTCCTTCTATCGGGTCGTAACCTTTCATTATCAAATTTGCCGGGTCATAATTAACCTTCGTAGTCTCATATTTAATGGTGGAAAGGAACTCATACATCAAAGCTGGAGATTCAGGGCCGGTTTCCGTAGCCAGGAAACAACCAATCTTTTCCCCGTATTCTCCTAAGATTTCAAGAGCATACTTCATTACTCCTCTTTCCTTGGCATCTTCATCCCCGGGTATCTTGCCGATATGGGTCTGGACAATAGAACAACCTAAAGCCCTGGTTGCCTCCATAATCTTTTTGGTTCTTTTAATCCGCTCCTCCACATCACTTTTATCGGTAAATTCATGGCCTCCCAAATCTCCGCAGACCGCACTAATTACCAACCCATAACTCTCCACAAGATGTTTTAGGTCCCCTATCCCGCTATCAGAGAGTTTTTCAATGTCCAGCTCATCCTTTACATTTGAAAGTTGAATTCCGGCTAACCCAATCTCTCTTGCTTTCTCCAGACTTTCCTTTACCCCTAACTTAAAAGACGATAAAAACGCTCCAATCTTCATAACCTCCCCCTTTTTTTATACAATAGTGCCCTTCACGAAACTCTGAAACCCGCGTTACTATTGCGTTTCCGAAGACCTATCTTTTTGATTTGCCCTCCTGTCCCG
>PFWI01000268.1 GCA_002791075.1 bacterium (Candidatus Ratteibacteria) CG_4_9_14_3_um_filter_41_21
CCCACAATCACTTGAATAAGTCTACCGACTTATTCACAATTACTTGGATAACTCTTTCAGAGTTACCCACAAGTATCCACAACACGATGAATAATATTTTTATATTCTTTAAAAAACTAACATCAAAAGAAATGATTTTTAAGGGGCCTATCAAAACTATTTCAGGGGGGCTATCAAAGATAAAAGTGGCTCACTATCAGGCGACCCTGAGTGGCTTAGTTAGGGTGACCATTGACAAAGACCAAAACTCTCGCCGCCAACGGAAACCTCACCGCTGCCAAATTAATCAATTTCCCCACCCGCGGCTTTGTTGTAGAAAAGATAATAGTTTAGGCAACAACGATTTTACAGTTACTTGGCAAGGAGCATTTAAGGAGTGCATCGGAGAAGTTGAGGTCTCAGAATTGAAATACAAGAAAAAGGGAAATTACTTGGTAGGACAACTTTTCGAAATAGTTTGTTTTATCATATCGACACAAAAGATCAATTTTATCGCTTCTTTCCTTGCCCTCGGATCGCCAGTATCATAATCCGTGCGATATCTAGCTCTTCTAGACGCTTCTTTCAACATAAAATATTCAACGGCGACAGTTGACAATGGAGAAACGGTTCTAACCAAATTATCACGTCTTTTATGCTCTCTGGGATGAGTCATTGTTTCAGGCCAACTACTACTATATGTTGCTAAGACCGAATCTATGTAGTGAAGTGCAATATAAAAGAGAATAGTTACATACCAATCTAGATACTTTGTTTTGTCAGGATTGAATATACCTTCTTCTGATAATTTAAGATTTCTTTCTGCCTTCTTGATATGTTCATCTCTTTCGGGCATCGTTTATATGTCGGTTCTCTTATCCTTCTGATTTTTGATAAACAATCTTTAAATCTTTTGGTACTACTTTATGCAGAGGTTTACCATTCCGGGGCAAGGTTAAAAAATCAAAAGTAAATTCTTGACGTTTCCTTGCAATTCTGTTCTCCGATTTACAGATTGTATATTCAGTCTCAAAATCAAGATGTTTAATCACCGTCCAAAGAATAATCTGCTTATCTACACATTTAAAGAAAATAGCACATAATTTTGGTAGTTGTTTTACTGAATTTACAAATTCATTCACAATTGCCGTAACTGTAACTGTAGAAGATTCTTGAGTTATCTTAATCATGTAAGGAAAAGTGTAAGGTTTCACCTTCTCAACTTTAGCTTTTCCCCTTAGTTTTTCTATAGAAATATTTCGGCAGGAAATAGGAATATCTTCTCGTGCCCATGCAACTTCAGGATGCCACTTAGTTAAATCTGTTGACATTATTTCTTCTCCTTTACAAACAATTTTGTTACTTCAATAGCTCTGTTGTGAAGTTCAGAAAATGATTTCTTGTTAATTTCGAAGTCAATCTTGCTTAAAGTAGATATATTTAAAAACTTATCTGAAGAAATATCAATTGAAAGATTCTCTATTCTTAATTTGGAATTCTGAAGGTTGAATCCTAAATCTCTAAGGCTTGCGACACTTTCAGGGTCTTTATCTTTAAGAAGGGAAATATCTGGAATCTTATTAAAAAGCACTTCAGAAATTAAAGTATAATCTTTCTTATTAAAGAGTATTTGGGCATGTAAATATCCTTCTACTCGATTTGCTCCTAATTTCTCAAGAGTTGAAAATATCTTCTGGAGAATAACTGTTTTTTCTATCCTTTCTCGTATTCCTTTTTGAAAAGAGTTCAGTTCAATTATAATTCGATAATTTCGCTTCCTTTTTGCTTCTATTGACCTTATGAAAAATAAGGTTTGTATAATTTCTATATATACAAATTATACTTAGTATAATCCTATTTTAATCTCCTGTCAATTAACCCCTCCCCTCAACAATTGTACTACTTACCCTTCCTTCTATACTCGCGGCTCACGATGGTCTTGATTCCACCGCGGGGGTTAAATTCCCCGGTGATACTTGCCCAACAGGGATGGCAGGCGGCAATAAAATCATCCAAAATCCTATTGATGGCGTGTTCGTGAAATATTCCTACATTCCGGTAGGAGAAAAGATAATACTTGAAAGACTTTAATTCTACGCAGTATTTATCCGGAATATATTTTATAATAATTTTGGCGAAATCGGGGAGATTGGTCCTGGGACAAAGGCAGGTGAATTCAAAAATCTCCATCGCAATGAGATATCTTTTATCCGGATACTTATTGGCCCAGACCTCTATCGTGGGTTTCTTTAGCTTTCTCACATCTTCCTGCAATCCGTCATAATCTTTGCTTATTTTCATTGTAGTATAAACTATTTGTCCTTCGCTCCAAACTGCTCAACAATTTTTATTTCCTCTTCGGTTAAATCATACAATTTATTCACCCCGTTAGATAGTAAACATCTAACGGGCCAATCTGTCGCTCGTATTCTTTTACTTTTGCCTGTTTCTCCGAATTTTGAAAATAATCCTTTTAATATTTCGTTTCAACAATATATCCTATTCGTCCAGAACAAAGATAACCGCTTTTATCTTTATGTGGATTTAACTGAGTAGTATAAGTAGTCCTGCCAGAACTGTTCAAACGGTGGCAATACATGTAGTTGCTGCTTCAACATATTTGACCATTCGTTTACCAATTCAGTGCGTTCCGGTTTGGCATTGAGTATTTCCATAGTCGGAATTGGTATATTCTTAAACTGACATTTTTTACCAAGTGTGCTTAATACCAGAGTCCGGTCAGGATTGATACCTTCATGACGATATAAATTAACCACATCATAAAGGTCTCTTGGTCTGAGACGCTCTGCTAACGCTCTAATTTTTTCGGCAAATAATTCCTCAAAACAATAACATTGGATGTGAATTCCTTGCTTCGGTCTATCAGAATAAGGATGATGAACTTCTCGGTCAACTGGCTCAAGCATCAATATTTCATCAGCAGTTAAATCTAACTTAATCGTGGGTAAATTCCCACCAGGTTTCATTGGTCCTCTGTAACTTATCTTTCCTTGTGCCGATGTTTTACCGCGGGGATTCTGATAAATATCAAAACTGATTTTATCTTTTGGCATCTCAATACCGGTCTTTTCATAAACCTTATCAGTTAAATCTTTGAATACACCCATTAGGAAATCATTATTGATTTGTTCTTGATTCTTAAGTGTAAAATCCAAATCTTCTGAAAAGCGGTATGTTTCAAAATAGCATTTTTTCAAGCAGGTTCCACCCTTAAAAATCCAGCCGTTGCTGATTTTTGGCTGGTGTGAAATACCATCCAGAATCCATCCAAGGACATAATCCTTTTCAACCACATTTGGACTCAGTCCAAATTCTCTGGAGAAATCCATTATCTCTTGCTTATTAATCACTTTTATTCTCCCTTACTATTGCTCCAGCTCTTAGGTATCCATAATCTCCATCGGTTAATTAATCTATCTCCTTCAAGTTTAGGATCAAGGTTGGCATTTCCTGTGGTTAGCGATAACTGACAGATATTTATGGCTGTCTTTTTATCTGGAGCAAAGCGCTCTAATAAAAAACCGAGCCGCTTGTAAACCGCTCCATTACCTAATAGTTTTGTATATTCAAGTAATAACTCTATATTCACTTTTTCTGATTTTAGGTAATTGGTAAATATATCTGCTGTTGAGCGAATTCCACCACCCAGTTGCGGGTCATTTAACATATCAATTATAGTGCGTGTTGGGTCAGAAACTGATACTCTTACCTGTCCTTTCCAGACCGGCTTAATTCCAAACATTGCCCTATTTGATATTGTCCGCAATAGAAACTTCGTTCCTTTAATGACTGGTGAATGCTCTCTTGGTTTTTGTTGGGTCATTACCAAAATAGTTCGGAAAATCTGCTCGGTTAAACCCCAATACTCAGCCGCGCTCCATCCACCTATATAACACGGTGCAAATAATCTCTCAGCAATTATCCATGGGTCTTCTAAGGCAATATCGGTAGTTCTGGATTCAAGCGGTATCGGGATATAAATTCCTCGGCGAACCCGAGAAAGCCATCCCTTCTTTGCCCAACGAGAAAGCATTTTGGCTACTGCGGGTGAAGATAAATTCAGAATATTGCAGGCTTCGGTAACTGAAATACTTCCCTTGCTTACGCGGATTATTTCAGCCAATCTCTGCCTATCTAATTTGCCAATCCCGGATAATGTTTCCATACTATATTTTATACACCATAATTCATTTATTAGTTGAACTATGACACTTTAATTATACTATTTTTACCCTTTAGACTATAATCTATATGTAATAATTCACTTATTAAATGAACTATTACGCTTATAATATACTATAATTTAATTAAAATGTCAAGTTTTGATTCTCCATAAAAACTCTAATCACTCTTTAATATACTCTCAACTTTTTTGTACGAAACTTTAGACATAAAGTGTGATGTACTATTGGCAATGAAAAATACTAAAATTGAAGCGATAATAGCTAAGAACACACCTTTCTTATTTACAGCGAAATCACCTATTTTCATAGGCCAAAGCATGTTGATTAGTTGAAGAAAAAAACTCAACAGAAGTAAAGAAAAACCTATCTTTGTATCCGAACGTTGATGAACTAAATTTTTAGCAACGCCTAAATGATAACCCCATTTTGGCTTCGATAATTCTGCTAAATCTTGCGCGGATAAAGTAATTGTGCCTCTTATCAAGAAATATGAAGATAGAAGTACAACTAACAATGTGGTTACTTGTATAAACGTGCGAAACATATTTCACTCCTTCCGGTTAAGCAGGTTTTCCCAAGCAAGGTGGCGGATGCGGGATTTAAGTTTTTCGTCTATGATACCATCCAGGGCGTCATTCAAGATTTTATGGATACGGTCATATTCCTTTTTGACCAAGGTTAAATCCAGGGCGAGTGAAGGAATCCTGCTTGTCAGGGCAATTTCTTCTCTTCCCATCAGAATCCAGAATAAGAGAAGTTCTGCTTCGTCTTTAGTTTTGCAGTCAAATTTTTGCCTTCCGCAGATTACCTGCCAGCCAAAGAGGGACTTTAACAGATGAGCCTTTTCGTCGTATTGGGAAACCGTTATGGGTTTAGTTTTTGGATTATTGGCTGGGTTGTATTTTTGCCAAATTTCCGGTAATTCGCTTTTGCCAATCCAATTTAAAATCTGCTCAACCTGCTTTTCTTCAATTATTTTTTCCTTAGATTTTTTCTTTCCATTAACGCTTTTTGCTTTTTGAAGCCGGGAAGAAACAAGGTCAACGACGCCCTTATAAACTTCGAGTTGTTCTTCTTCTGTTAAGCCGAGGATGTCGCCCAATATAATCTTGTCGAGTTTCCTGCGGTCAGGTTTGACTTTAGCAAGAGAAACTTCTTCAGGGGAAAAAGCGCCTATTTCTTCAAAGATGTCTTTAATTTCACGATTCATAAAGCTTTCAAATTGTTGTTTTGGAAGGGTTAAATATTTTGGTGCAGGGATGAGTATTTTATCGAAGTCATCTTTATAAATATTTAAAGCTCCAAGTCCTTCTGTTATTCCAATACATTCCCAAAAAAGGATTTGCAAGGTAGAATTTAGTACTAAACAAATATCCAAAGTGTGTTTCTTGTTCTTCGCTAAAATCTTGTAGAATCTTTTGAATAATACTCTATCAGCATTATAAACAACGAGAAAAGTATCATTGAAAGTTCTACCAACTACAATATCTGGGACCGACCGGGAGTTTCCAGATGGTTTCACCCCTTTCATTACAACATTTTTATCGGATTCGTAGGCAGTAATTTTGTCTATTGACTGGGATGATAAGATAATTTTTGTTTTAGGGAATTTATCTTTGACATTATTATCGTGAATATAACCTCCAAAACTGGCGACTTGAGCTAAGTTAAGCAATTTGCCTTCTCCCTTTTTTACAATCTTAAAGAAAATCTCGGGATGTCTTAGATACTTTCCCCACTTTGTCCCTGCGTAGGTTTGTGCTTCTTCCTTCAGACCTTCTTTCCAGAGTTCTTTCTGTAATTTCGGACGAATCCTTATCTTTTCGTCCTCAAAATATTTGTCGTGGACCAGGACCAGTTCTTTCAATTTTTCAATCCGGGAGAGACGTTCTTTCTGGTCTGCCTTGTTGGTTGAAAAAGAAGGAATAAAATCTGTCAAGGGTTTTTTGAGTTGGACAAACCGGACCAGGTTGGTATCTCTTGAAACGGCATTGGCCTGGCCTTCGGCTTTTTCCAGGATAATAATGC
>PFWI01000162.1 GCA_002791075.1 bacterium (Candidatus Ratteibacteria) CG_4_9_14_3_um_filter_41_21
CTCGCAACGACTTCGTCGGATTGCTTCGCTATCGCTCGCAATGACTTAATTCTTATTTCTACTGTTTCCATTCGTGTTAATTCGTGGTTACATTATTTTTTCCTGTAATTAGTCTGAGAGCGTAAAAATATTTTTCTTTAGTCTTCTGCGCTATTTCTTCGGGTAGTTGGGGAGCAGGGGGAGTTTTATCCCAGTTTAGTTTCTCCAGGTAATCGCGCACAAATTGTTTATCAAAACTGGGCTGAGTTTTACCCGGGATATATTTCTCCCTGGGCCAGAACCGCGATGAATCCGGAGTAAATAACTCGTCAATCAAGATAATTTTATCATCTGCTCTGCCAAACTCAAATTTCGTATCCGCAATAATGATGCCCCTGGAATCGGCATAAGCAGACGCTTTTTGGTAGAGGGCAAGGCTCTTTGATTTTATCTCGTCAAAAACTTTCTCGCCGACAATGTCTTTGGCTTGTTCTGCACTGACATTTTCATCGTGGCCCTTAATTGCCTTTATTGCGGGAGTAAAGATGGGTTCGGGCAATTGCCCGGATTCCTTTAAGCCAGAAGGCAATTTTATTCCGCAAACCGCGCCCTTTTCCTGATATTCCCTCCATCCGGAACCGGACAAATAACCTCTCACCACACACTCCAGGGGCAAAGGATTCGTTTTTCTAACCAGCAGACAGCGGCCTTCCAACAAATCCCGGTACCCTCTAAGTTCTTTAATTAGTGAGGCAATCTCTTCAAATTGATGGGCGATTAAATGATTAGCGATAATATTGCTGGTAAAATCAAACCAAAACACTGAAAGAGCGGTTAATATTTTGCCTTTATCGGGAATCCCATTGGGGAGCACCACATCAAAGGCAGAGATTCTATCCGTGGCGACCATCAAAAGTTTATCTCCGAAACTATATATCTCGCGAACCTTCCCTTTCTTAAAAAGTTTTGCGTTGGGCAACATCACCGATAGCAACGGTTCTTTTTTTATTAGCACACTCTTATTATACTATACTCCTGAAATAATGACAAACAAAAAGGAAATATGATATAATCTTGGAGAGAAAACATATTACACAGAAAAAACAATATTCACCACAGAGCCACAAAGGCACAGAGAAATTAATTGGACGCAGATTTTCGCAGATTTACAGGATTTAA
>PFWI01000077.1 GCA_002791075.1 bacterium (Candidatus Ratteibacteria) CG_4_9_14_3_um_filter_41_21
GAGTTTGCTTCGGCTTCGCCTCGCAACCGTTTTCACTCCTCGCAATGACAGCATGGACTGCAATATTAATTTGGAAACCTTCTACTAGAAGAGCTTTTGAATCAATTTCTTTTCTTGATAGTAGCGCTTTTCATATTAATGATTCATTGATGGTGCATTCATGACGGAGGCCCCAGATATTGGAATATCCAGGGGCCGGCCAGGATAGTGGAAGAGGATGGTAAGAATTGTGTGTTACTGGAAGGTTCCGATTGGACAGCATTGACCAGGACGTAGTATTAAAACCAGGGAAAATCTATGAGATTTCCTTTAGCATAAAGTCAGACTATATCAAACATATCCAGATAGTTCTTGACGGGGTTAAGTTACATCCATCATTTGGCACGAAGAAGTGGAGTTACAGATATTTGGGAGAGTATAGAATGTAGGTTTGGACTCTCCATATTGCTACTGAAGATAGTATGATTAGCAAGTAATGCAATTTTGACAGAACTCTTCTCATCATCTATAATGACTTTTACTTTTAGGAGGGTTAAAAATGAAGGAGATTAGGGTAGGATTAATCGGCTATAAGTTTATGGGGAAGGCCCATAGCAATGCTTACCGTCAGGTGGGCAGATTTTTTGAACCTGCGGCAATCCCGGTTATGAAGGTGCTCTGCGGGAGAGATGAGAAAGGAGTAAGGAAAGCGGCAGAGAAGTTTGGCTGGCAAGAATATGAGACCGATTATAAAAGGCTCATAAAAAGAGATGACCTTGATTTAATTGATATTACCACCCCCAACAACTCTCATTGTGAGCTTGTGGTTGCTGCCGCCAGAGAAGGAAAAAATATCCTTTGCGAGAAACCCTTAGCCGTAAATTTAAGAGAAGCGAAGGAAATGTTAAATGCGGTAGAAAAGACAGGGGTAAAACATATGATTGGGTTTAACTACCGGCGGGTGCCGGCGATTGGCCTGGCCAGAAAACTCATTGAGGAAGGAAGGATTGGTAAAATCTACCATTTCCGTTCCACCTACTTACAGGATTGGATTGTTGACCCGGAATTTCCCTTAAATTGGCGTTTTCAAAAAGATATTGCCGGAAGCGGTGCTTTAGGTGACCTTCTAGCCCATCATATTGATTTAGCCAGGTATTTAGTGGGAGAATTGGAAGAGGTAGCCGGGATGGATAAAACCTTTATTAAAGAAAGGCCGGTTTCCCTGGAAGCCGATGGTCTTACCGGAAAGGCTGGCAAAGAAAAAGGCAAGGTTACGGTGGATGATGCCACCCTATTTTTAGCAAAATTCAAAAATGGCGCTTTAGGCAGTTTTGAAGCCACCAGGGTTGCTCCGGGAAGAAAAAACTATAATCGATTTGAGATAAATGGAAGCGAAGGAAGCCTTATCTTTAATTTTGAAAGGATGAACGAATTGGAATTTTTCTCCAGAGAAGATTTATCCTACGCCCAGGGTTTCCGCACCATTTTGGTCACTGAGAGCGAACATCCTTATATTTCGGCCTGGTGGCCACCGGGGCATACCATCGGCTATGAACAAACCTTTATCCATCAGGCCTATGATTTGATGGAATATCTGGCCGAAGATAAAATGCCTTCCCCGAATTTCCTGGATGGGGTAAAATGTCAGGAGGTTTTGGAAGCGGTTTCTAATTCTATTGAAACGAAAGGATGGGTGAAAATATGAAAATAGCAGTAGCGAGTTGGAGTCTGCATCGGGAATTTCAGGAGAAGAGAATCTCTCTCTTAGATTTCCCTAAGATTGTTAAGGAAAAATTTAGCATAGAAGCAATAGAGCTGAATTCTCCCTTCTTTGCCTCTTTGGAGGAGAATTACTTAAAGGACTTACGAAGCAGGATCGATGATTTAGGAATGAGGCTGGTCAATATCGCGATTGACGGTCAGAATATCAGTCAAAAAGATGAAGCCAAAAGAACCGCCGATTTAGAGGATGTAAAAAGGTGGTTTCATATTGCTAAATTAGTTGGCTCTCCTTGCGTTAGGGTTAATACTGGTAGTGGAGAAGAGGGGGAAGATGAAGAAGAGGTAATTAAAAGGTGCATTGTCGGTTATAAAGAGTTAGCAACTATTGGCGAGAGAGAAGGAATTAAGGTCCTCTTAGAAAATCATGGGGGACTTTCAGCTAATCCGGATAATGTTGTCAGAATTATGGAGGAGGTAGGTAGTCCATATCTACGCACCTGCCCTGATACAGGAAACTTTGCTACCGAGATCAGGTATGAAGCTTTAAAGAAGATTGCTCCCTATATGTTCGTTGCCCATCTCAAGACCTATGAATTTGATGAAAAAGGTTTGGAGACAACGGTTGACGTGAAAAGATGTATTAACATCTTTAAAGAGGCCGGCTTTGACGGTTACTTTGATATCGAATTTGAAGGAGCCGGAGATCAATACGAAGGGGTAAAGAAAACAATAAACTTATTAAGAAGATATATTTAATGAGAATGTAGTGCGGAGGTCTTATAGCTTCGCTAAAAAGGTATCGCAAATGAGAAAGAAGGCTTTAATTATGTTAGGCGGGAAATTTCATCCCTTTGATTCCTGCGGGAAAATCTTGGTAGATTTCCTGAAGGAAACAGAGGTAGGTGAGCCTGTTTTGACAGATGATAGAGATGCCTTTAAGGATTTAAAAAATTATGATTTAGTGATTGTCTATACCCAGGGTGGAAAACTTACCAGAGCCCAGGAAAAAGGTCTTTGCGAATTTGTCAAGAAGGGAGGTGGATTCATTGGGATACACTCCGCCTCGGATTCCTGGGTAAAAAATAAAACCTATCTGGAGATGATTGGCAGCCACTTTGTTGGTCATGGCCCGGTGACTGAATTTTTAGTAAAAATTTCTCATCCCGACCATAATTTTACCCGCCGAATTTCCGATTTTAAGATAACCGATGAGTTCTATATCCTGGAGAAGAAAACAGAGAGATTTGAGGTGCTTGCCACCGGCACCTGGCAGGGCAAGAGTCATCCTTTAGCCTATATTCGCCCCTATGGAAAGGGAAAAGTTTTCTATACCGCTTTGGGTCATGATGAAAGAGCCTTTAAAAACTCTTTCTTTCAGAAGTTCATTTTTCGCGCTACCCGCTGGGTAACAAATCAGAGGGAAGGAAAAGAGGTTCGTTGCGGAGTTATTGGTTATGGGGGCGCCTTTAGTATGGGTAAGTATCACGCCGATTTAATCTCTAAAATTCCCGGGCTTAAGCTCACCGCCATCTGCGAGATAGATAAGGAAAGGTTGGGGATTGCCAGGGAAAATCACCCTGGGGTTAAAACCTATGCCGAAATAAAAAAGATGCTTTCCGAGGACATTATTGATTTAGGGATAGCGGTAGTGCCGCATAATGTTCATAGCAAGATAGTCTTATCCCTGATTGAAGCGGGAAAAAATGCAATCTGCGAGAAGCCATTTGCCATTACCATCGCTGAATGCACCAAAATGATTGAGACGGCAAAGAGGAAAGGGGTAATGCTTTCCGTCTTTCATAACCGGCGCTGGGATGGGGATTTCTTAGCTATCAAGAGGATTATTAACGATGGTTTGCTTGGCGAAATTTTTCATATCGAGTGCTACTCGGGAAATTATGCTCATCCCGGGTATTGGTGGCGTTCGGAGAAGTCTGTCTCCGGTGGGGCAATCTATGACTGGGGCGCGCACTTTGTTGACTGGATTTTAAATTTAATGCCCGGAAAGATGGAAACTGTTTATGGCATCTTTCATAAACGGCTCTGGTATGATGTTACCAATGAGGACCAGGGAGAAGCGATTATCCGTTTTGAAGGAGGCCGTTATGCCGAATTCCAGACCTCTGCTATTGCGGCTATTGGCAAGCCAAAGTGGAGAATCCTGGGAACAAAAGGAGGCCTAACTATTAACCAAGGAGAAGAAAATATCAATATTGTTACCTTTGTCAATGGCTCCCGGGAGAAAATAAAAATTCCTTTTATGGAAAGCTGCTGGAATAATTATTATCTCAATATTGCCGACAATCTTTTAACCGGGGAGCCCTTGAGCGTAACGTCCGAATCTGCCCGCAGAGTAATTGTCGTATTCGAATTAGCAGAGAAGTCAGCAAAGACCGGTAAGGTTCAGTCAGTTCCATATGAAAAATAGGAAGGAGGAGAGATTATGAAATTAGGGGTATTTGCGGTTTTGTTTGGAGAGAAATCTCTTGAAGAAACGCTGGATTATATCAAGAAATCCGGTTTAGAGGCAGTGGAGATTGGTACCGGGAATTATCCGGGAAATAAGCATTGTAATCCGGCAGAATTACTTGCCGATGAAAGCAAAATCAAAAGATTAAAGGAAGCAGTGGGGAAAAGGGGGTTGGAGATTTCCGCTCTTTCCTGCCATGGCAATCCTCTGCATCCGGATAAAAGAATTGCGACAACCCATCAGGAGGTCCAGCACCAGACAATACTTCTTGCCGAGAAGCTGGGTGTGCCCCGCATCATTACATTTTCTGGTTGCCCCGGGGATTGTGAAAATAGTAAATATCCTAACTGGGTGACCTGCCCCTGGCCGGATGACTACAGCAAGGTACTTTCCTGGCAATGGAAAGAAAAGGTTATCCCTTACTGGAGGAAAGAGGCGGAGTTTGCCAGAAACCATGGAGTTCGCCAGATTGCTTTAGAGATGCATCCGGGATTTGTCGTTTATAATACCGAGACATTGTTGAAACTAAGGGAGGCAGCCGGCGAGGAGATTGGAGCTAACTTTGACCCCAGCCATCTTTTCTGGCAGGGGATAGACCCCATTGCTGCTGTAAGAAAATTGGGCAAGAGCATTTTTCATGTGCATGCCAAGGATACCAAAATTGACTCAATCAATACCTGCCTTAACGGAGTACTGGATACTAAACCCTATTCGGATGAAATTAATCGTTCCTGGATTTTCCGGACTGTTGGCTATGGTCACACTTATCCCTTCTGGAAAGATTTTGTCAGCACCTTAAGGATAATAGGTTATGATGGCGTTCTTTCCATTGAGCATGAGGATAGTCTGATGTCTGCTAATGAAGGCTTTCAGAAGGCACTTAAGTTCTTAAAAGAAATTATTCTTTTTGAAGAGAAAGGCAAAGTTTATTGGGCATGAAGAAAAAAATTGGAAGGAGATAAAAAATTATAAATAGAGAATCGAAATTGGCGATTAACGGAGGAGAAAGAACCATTCCTGATGGAATAATTAAAAATTGGCCTCCGATTGATGATGTGGACAGGAAGTATGTGCTTGCTTCATTAGAAGGAAGCAAGCATACTTTTGGTCCGAATTGTAGCGCTTTAGAGAAAGAATTTGCTGCCGGGAATGGAAACAAATATGCTATCACTACCAATAGCGGAACAGCCGCTCTGCATATGTCTGTCGTTGCTTGCGGTTGTGGAACTGGCGATGAAATCATTGTTCCTGCATATTCCTGGTCTTCAAGCGCGACCTGTATCCTTCATCATAACTGCATTCCCGTTTTCGTTGACATTGATTATGATACAATGAATATTGATACCAAAAAAATCGAGGCAGCCATTACCAAAAAGACAAAAGCCATTATCGTGGTTCATCTTCACGGTCTTGCAGTAAATATGGACGAAGTGAATTATATTGCCAAGAAATACAACTTAAAAGTAATTGAAGATGCCTGTCAGGCAGTTGGCTCTGAATTCAAAGGATAGTATTGTGCATGCTCATTTCAAAGACTGGACCCTTTCAACCGATAAAAAGGGGTTAAAGGGACTTGACGGAAGACACTATTCCCCAGCCCTTATTGGTGAAGGCATTGTTGACCATAAAAGTGCAGGATATGGTGGATATATAAATTTGGAATATGAGGGAAATAAATATAACCCGAGAGAAGCGATGGCTAAAGGGTTAAAGACACTTCAGGATATAATGTTGGAAATCTAATAAATAAATGAAGATGGGTAAAAGATTAAAGCAGGATCTGGTTAGGTATGGTAAAAAAATTATCGAAAAGGGTCTGGCGGTGGGTCCGGGAGGAAACATTAGCGCCCGGGAGGGAAATGTTATCTATCTTTCTCCTTCCGGCTATTCCTTTGATGAATTAAATGAAGATGATTATGTC
>PFWI01000178.1 GCA_002791075.1 bacterium (Candidatus Ratteibacteria) CG_4_9_14_3_um_filter_41_21
TGGAATTTCCTTTTTCTAACCACGAATTAACGCGAATTACTCTAATTCGTAAAATTCGATAAATTCGTGGTTTTATAACTTATTGTTTTTAAATCCTGTCAATCTGCGTATATCTGCGTCCTATTATTTTATGCTTTTGTTGTTTCTGCGGATAATCCTTAAAATTAGCAATCCTCCGGCAATTAGAAAGGTAAAAAAGGAAATGACCTGGGTGGGATAAAGGGAGAAAAAGACCGGTTCTAAGTTATCCCGGAGAAAGTCTAGGCTATACCGGGAGACAGCGTAGAACATAAAGTAAAAAAGCATAATATCCCCATCTTTTATCCAAGACTGCAAGTCCGCCGAATTCTCACTGGCGGAAGAAAGATTTTTCCTTTGCCGGTAAAGAAAGAACAGAATCAAGAAAATGGAAAAATTGCTCACACTATAGTAAAGTTGAGTGGGATGTCGGCTGGCATTATCAAAAGGAAATCTGACGCTTAAGAAAAAATTTATTTCTTTACCATAACAGCAACCGTTAAGAAAACAGCCAATTCTTCCGATTGCCTGAGCCAAAGGAAAGTAAAGGGCGAAAATATCCAATGTCTTTAAAATCGGTAATTTTCTTCGGCGCAGGAACAATATTGCCGCCAAAAGACCGAAGATAACACCCCCCTGGATGGCCAGTCCCCCATGGCGGATAGCGATAATTTCGATCGGATGGCGAAGATAATAAGCAAGATGAACCATGATATGCAGTAACCTTGCTCCTAAAAGTCCAATAATAACCACCAAAAAGATGAGGTTGAAGAATTCTTCTTCGCTAAATCCCTCCTTTTTCCCCTGGCGGAGAATCAGGGAACTAACCACAAAAATTGAACAGGCAATAACCACGCCATAGGAATAGATGGAAAAATTACCAATCTTAAATAAAATAGGATGCATTTTTCTTTTTAAACCACGAATTATACGAATTAATCGAATTTATATTATTCTTTAATTCGCGTAATTAGAGAAATTCGTGGTTGCTATTGTTTCTTTATTTCGCAGATTAACAGAATTACAATTCCAATAGTGATGGCGCTATCGGCTAAATTAAAAATCGGCCAGACTCTAAAATCAAGAAAATCAATCACTGCCCCTAATCTGGCCCGGTCAAGCAGGTTACCAAAGATTCCTCCGGCGATAAGCCCGGTCGCCAGCCTTATTGGCCAATTCCTCTTGGCCCGGCGCAAGAGAATTATAAGCATAACCATAGCTAAGAAAGATAATCCCAGATAGAACGGAAAAGGAATTTTGTCTTTAAAGAGACCGAAAGATATCCCGGAATTTTTAGTATAGGTAAGATAAAGAAAATGAGGAATTAACAAAACCGATTGACCCTGGCCCAGAAAAAAGCTGATTATGTATTTGCTTAATTGGTCAAAAAAGAGAACAATAAGCCCGACCCAGATAACCATCATTAACCACAGGAATAAGAATTAAGTAATAAGAAATAAGTAACTTAATCCTTAATTCTATTATGTTTCTTCTTTTTTTTTCTGGCAGGTGATGCACAATTCCGCATAAGCGAGGGCGCGCAGTCTCTTTTGGTCAATTTTTTTATGGCATTTTTCGCAGACCCCGAATAGGTTTTTATCAAGTTTTGCCAGAGCATTATTAATCTTAGCCAGTAGTTTGCCTTCGGAGGAGGCAAGGTCCAGGTCCAAATTTTTCTCAAAGTTATCGCTGGCTAATTCAGCTAAATGGTTGGGAACTCCCGGGCTTCGTCCACCGGTTTGACTTGATTCCAAATTGCCCTTCTGCAAAGCTCCAATCGCTTCCAGGATTCTGATTTTTTCCTTGATTAATAATTTTTTGTATTTCTCTTTTTCCTGCTTATTCATTTTTCTCCTCTGTAGCGGTCGGAGTTGCTGTCAGTATCATCAAGAAGTTAATCTACTCGCATATTGCTACTGAAGATAGCAGAAAGTATAGTAGCGCAATTTATCCGACTATTTTGTGCGATAAATCGCAC
>PFWI01000063.1 GCA_002791075.1 bacterium (Candidatus Ratteibacteria) CG_4_9_14_3_um_filter_41_21
ACCAATATCTGTCCTGCCTGCCATTGTTTCCTTTTATCGGAACTATCAACTCTCAACTCTGAACTCTCAACTACGAAGTTTGAAAAACTTCGCAATTGGGACTCCTGTCAATATACCGGTTTTGCTCGAGTGGCGGCCGGGGCAAATCCCCGTAAAAAATTAATGGAGAGATTCCGTAACCGTTTCTATTGCAAACTGGAGCATAAACCGCAAAATTTTAAACTTCTTGCCTGTACCGGTTGTGGGAGATGTATTGAAGCCTGCCAGGGAAAGATTGATATTCGGGAGGTATTGACTAAATTAGCCAGGAGTGAAGGATAAGGAGATGAACCCTTATTTACCCATTGAGGCAAAAATAGAAAAGGTCGTTGCCGAGACGCCGAATATAAAAACATTTGTCCTTAAACCAAAGGAGGAAATTGCCTTTACTACGGGACAATTTGTCGAGCTCACCGTTCCCGGAGTTGGCGAGGCACCATTTACTCCTTCCTCCTCTCCCTATCAGAAGGAAAAGATTGAGGTAACCATTATGGATGTGGGACGAGTAACCAACAAATTGCACCAGATGAAAGAAGGTGAGATAGTAGGCATTCGTGGTCCCTATGGCAAGGGATATCCCTTAGATAAGATGTATGGAAAGGAGGTCCTTATTTTGGGCGGGGGAGTAGGTATGGCTCCTTTGCGTTCCTTTCTTTTGACTCTTTTGGGAAAGACAGATAAGTTTAGTAGAATTGTTCTCTGCTATGGAGCAAAAACACCGCAAGATATTGTTTACAAGGACCAATTTGTAGAATGGATGAAGAATAAGAATTTAGAGGTTTATCGCAGTGTGGATAAAGCTGATAACAAATGGAAGGAGACCGAAGGCGTGGTTACGGTGCTTTTAGATAAGTTCAAGATGAATTTAGAAAATTCTGTAGCTGTAGTCTGTGGTCCACCAATAATGATGAAGTTTGGAACCAAAAGGTTGTTAGAATTGGGGCACAGACCGGAAAATATTTATCTCTCTATGGAAAAAAATATGTCCTGTGGTCTTGGTAAATGTGGTCACTGCGCTCTGGGTAGATTCTATGTCTGTAAGGATGGACCGGTGTTTAGTTATGATCTAATTAAGGAGATTCCAGAAATCTGGGATTAGTCCCCCACCACTTTTATGTTTTATGTTTATGTGTTGAAAAGTGAAAAGGATAAAAAACTTTATGTTGGATTTACCTCTGATTTAAAAAGAAGATTAAAAGAACATAATAATGGATTCTCTATATCTACGAAAAATAGAAGGCCTTTCAGTTTACTATATTATGAAGCTTATTTATCAAAGGAGGATGCTGAAAAAAGAGAGTTCAAACTTAAGAAATTTAAAAATTCCTATACAGAGTTAAAGAAAAGATTAAGCAACAGTCTAACTAAATTATAAAAGTGGTGGGGGATGAATGAGGTTATTTATTGATTTAGAGATTTGCTATAAATGTAAGGAGTGCACCGCTAAGTGTGACTATTTTTACCATCCAGAGAATAAGGGAATAACCACCCTCCTGG
>PFWI01000074.1 GCA_002791075.1 bacterium (Candidatus Ratteibacteria) CG_4_9_14_3_um_filter_41_21
TAGTTCCACCTGGGGTATAGATATTATCTATGATGAGGAAGTTAAAGGAAAAGTAGCACCTCCGATTAAATTGACTAATGTTTCCTGTGAAAAAGCATTAAAGATTATCCTTGATCTTTCCGGTTTTGCATACGAGTGGGAGGAAAATCTCATCAGGGTAAAGAAAAAGAGCAAAGCGCTCACGGCCGCAGTTGATGAGAAGGTTATTACCCAGATTTACATTTTCAAAAATGCCAAAGCCGAGGAAGTAGAAAAATCTTCTTCGTTAAAAGAACTTCTTACCGGGAGCGGTAAAATTACGGTGGACCAGAAACTCAATGCTTTAAGTATTACCGATATTGAAAGCAACGTAAACCGGGTGGTAATCTTTATCAAGAGATTGGATGAGGGGGAAAAGATTACCAAAGTTGTCCCTTTGAATTTTGCTAAAGCAGCCGACGTGGTCTCTTCCGGGATACTGCAAAAACTACTCAGTGAAAAAGGAGAGATTAAAACCGATGCCCGCACCAATAGTCTTGTTATCACCGACGGTGAAGCCAACATCAAAGAGATAGAGGAATTTGTCAAAAAAATTGATTTACCCACTCCCCAGGTGATGATTGAGGCAACAATTTTGGAGACAAACTCCAACTACACCAAGGATTTAGGGATTGACTGGCAATTCCAGAAAAAATTAGGAAAGGGAATTTCTGGAATTTCTTATGATGCGCATATGGCTTTGGGCGCGGGAGCTGCAACCGGCGGCATATTCCAATTGGGTACTCTTGCCGCAGACCAATTTGCCACTATTATCGAAGCATTAGAAACCAAGACCGATACTAAAATTCTCTCCAATCCCAGGATTGCCACGATAAATAATCAGGAGGCAATTATCAAGGTGGGAAAAAGCACCCCTGTTCTGATAACTACAGCCAGTGAAGGTGTTGCTTTCCAAAGTGTCCAATATATTGATACCGGGGTAACCCTTACCGTTACTCCACAGATTACTCCTGATGATAATGTTACTCTGAAGATTCACCCGGTAGTGAGTGATTCATTGGGAATAGGCCCAGGAGGTGCTCCCATTCTCGCTACCTCAGAAGCAACCACCACCGTTTTAGTCAAGAGTGGTCAGACCGTGGTGATTGGCGGCTTGCTGAAAGAAACCAAACCGGTAACCACCACCAAGGTTCCTATTCTCGGGGATATCCCTATTATTGGCTGGCTCTTTAGAAAGAAAACAACCGGTACCGGTGAAGAAAAAAGGGATTTGATGATTTTTATTACCCCAAGAGTGGTTAAACAGTTGGAAAATCCCCCAAAAGATTAAACATTTTGATAATTCCTCTCGGACAAACCTCAACACACTTTCCGCAATTATTGCATTTTTCCGGGTTAATCTTAGCTAAAAAATTTTCTACTGTAATCGCTTCCGGTTCACAGACCTTGACACACTTCTGACAGCCGATACAGCCTACCAAACAGTTTTTTGCGGTGGCTGCTCCCTGGTCCTGAGAGTTACAGGCGACCAGGAATTTCCGAGAGCGAGGAAGAAGTTGGAGTAATCCTTTCGGACAGGTTTCCACGCATTTTCCGCAACCGGTGCATTTTTCCGGGTCAATAACCGGTAGCAAATTCTCATCCATTTTTATTGCTTCAAACGGGCAAGCGAGAGCGCAACTGCCTAATCCCAAACATCCATATTTACAGAGTAAATTGCCTTCCGCAATCAATACTGCCGCTTGGCAATCTTTAATCCCGCGATAGAGAAAACTTTTTTTGGCATTTTTCTCTCCTCCGGCGCAGAGAAGCCGGGCGACCTTTTTCTCTTTTAAACTTATTTCTTTTCCTATCGCCTTGGCAATCTTTCCGATTATCTCCGGCTTAGTTGCCGGACATCGGTCTGGTTCGGCTTCGCCTTTAACGATTGCCTCAGCTAAGGAAGAACATTTTCCGTAGCCACAAGCTCCGCAATTCAGCCCGGGCAAAAGATTGGCAATCTTTTCCACCAGAGGATTGAGTTCTATTTTTAATCTCTGGTGAGCCAGGGTTAAAAGAATGCCAAAGATTAAGCCTAACATCCCTAAAACAATGAGAGAAGGTATCATTATTTATTTTAACCACGAATTAACACGAATAAAAACTGACAGCGCATCTGTCATTGCGTGGCAATCCCTTACTTCTATGAAAAGATGAGATTGCCACGTCGCTAACGCTCCTCGCAACGACTTCGTCGGATTGCTTCACTATCGTTCGCAATGACTATTTTTTCGTGTTCATTAGTGTCCATTCGTGGTTACATTGTTTTTGTAATTTCTCGTAATAATTCTTCGGCCAATTTTCCTTCCTTTATTTTTCTGATGGGCTTGCCTTTTTTAAAAAGTAATCCTGCACCCTTCCCCCCGGCAATGCCGATATCGGCCTCTTTTGCTTCGCCAGGGCCGTTAACTGCACAGCCCATAATGGCAATTTTAAATGGGGAGTGGGGAGTGGGGAGTGGGGAGTAGATAAGTTTCTTTTTTACCTCTTTTACTATTTCAGGCAGGTTGATTGTGCATCTTCCGCAGGTGGGGCAGGAAATAATCTCCGGGTGAAAAAAACGAATACCCAAGCTCTGTAAAATCTCCTGAGCCACTTTTACCTCTTCTTCCGGAGATTCGGTCAAAGAAACCCGAATGGTATCCCCCAGCCCTTCTCTTAAAAGAATTCCAATCCCTAAGGAGGATTTTACAATTGCTTCTCTTCCGCTTCCGGCCTCGGTAATTCCCAGGTGAAAGGGGTAATTGCAGTCCTTGGCCATCATTCGGTAAGCGGAAACAGTACTTTCTACTTCCGGAGTTTTCAGGGAGATAATTATATCAAAGAATCCCGTATCCTCAAAGAATTTAAGCCAATCATTCACTGCGCTTACCAGAGAGAAAGCAATCCCCCTCTCCTCTATCCTCCCCCACCGTTTTGCTTCGCGAAACGAAGCAGTGGGGGGAGGAGATAGGTGGGGGTGTAAATCAATTGAGCCGGAATTTGCCCCAATCCTTAAGGGAATCCCTCTCTCCTTGGCTAAATGCGCAATTTCCTTTAACCCCTTCTTTTTCATATTGCCCGGATTTAACCTTACCTTATCGGCTCCGGCGGCAATAGCCTTTACCGCCAAAGAGGTATGAAACTGAATATCGGCAACCAGAGGAATCTTTACCGCTTTTTTAATCTTTTTTAGAGAGGAAACGTCTTCATCGCCAGTTATGGCCAGGCGAACTGCCTCACAACCACATTTCTCCAACCTTTTTATCTGGGAGAGGACTCTTTTCGTCGCGGAGGTCGGCACCTTAATCATAGATTGAATCAGTATTGGCGCATTCCCCCCAATAAAAAGATTTCCCAATCTTACCTTTCTTGTTTTTCGTCGCTTTATCATATTTTTCTTGCAGTATAGTAAAGCATAAGCAGAGCGAGCTCGACTTTATTCTCGGGAAGGCGCGAGATCTTCTCCCGCTGATGAAGAGGTTATCGTTAAATGAATAGGGAACTGACGCTTTTCTCCAGGTGGATGCATCTAATTGCCTCCCCCAGGAGAGAGGCAACGGAAAGAACCTCAATCCTTTTAAGCTGCTTTTCTTTGGTTAAAGGGAGAGTATCGGTAATGATAAGTTTCCTTAAGACCGACTGGGCAATATTTTCAATGCTTTTTCCGGAAAGCACTCCATGGGTGATACTGGCGTAGATATTCTTTGCCCCGTTTTCTTTTAGAACAGCCGCGGCTTCGCAGAGAGTCCTCCCGGTAGCAATAAGGTCATCAACGATAACTACGTTTCTCCCTTCAATCTCGCCGATAATATTCATCACCTCCACGCTATCCGGGGAATCCCTTCTTTTGTCCACCACAGCCAGGGAAGCGCACAGTCTCTTGGCAAAGGCTCTTGCCGCTTTAATACCGCCTACGTCGGGAGCAACTACTACCAAATTGGAAAGACCGAGTTGCTGGAAATATTTAATCAAAACCGGAGCCGCAAAAAGATGGTCTACCGGAATGTCAAAGAATCCCTGAATTTGAGGGGAGTGGAGATCCATCGTTAAAACACGGTTTGCTCCTGCGGCGGTAATCAAATTAGCTACCAGTTTAGCGGTAATCGGCACTCTCGGCTGGTCTTTCCAATCTTGCCGGGCGTAACCGTAATAAGGCAATACCGCGGTGATTCTTCTTGCGGAAGCGCGTCGGCAAGCGTCAATCATTACCAGAAATTCCATCAGGCTTTCATTTACCGGGGAGGATATGGACTGGAGAATAAAAACATCTTGGCCTCTCACATTTTCCCCAATCTTTACGGAAACCTCTCCATCGGGAAACCGCCTTACTTTTATTTTACCTGAAGGAATTTTTAAATAACGGCATATTTTTTTGGTTAATTGAGGGTTGCTATTGCCGGCAAAAATTTTACATTGATTCATTTTTTTCCTCCAATACTACTGGCGGATTCGATTCGTCCACCAATACTACTGGGCGGAGGCGAACCTTCCCTTTAAAATTTTTTCTGCTCTGATTAGGTCTTCTTTGTTATTAATCCCTAAAACTTCATCAGGATTATCGGTCCGGAAGGAACTAATTTTGCCTCCGGATTTTTTAAGGATTCTAACCGCGTCGGTAAGGTAATATTCCTTCTTGATATTATCGGGCTTAATTTCGGAAAGGGCAGTAAAAAGCGGTCCTTTCCGAAAGACGTAAACGCCGGTATTAATCTCTTTAATCAAACGCTCTTTTGAAGAAGCATCCGCCTCCTCAATAATTCCTTCAACTGAAGTGTCTCCATTTCTTAAAATCCTTCCGTAACCGGTAGGATCCGGAAAATTTGCGGTAAGAATTGTTCCGGCCGCTTCCTCCTCCCGATGGGTAGCGATAAGATTCTTTAAGGTGGAAAGCGTTAGAAGAGGCGCATCGCCGCAAAGTACTAAAATATCATCCTGATAGGAAGAAAGAAAAGGCTCTACTTGACGAACCGCATGTCCGGTACCTAAAAGTTGTTCTTGCTTAACAAACTCCACCTTTTCCCCGGTTAATTCTTCTTCTACCTCATTTCCCTGATAACCGATAATCACGATTATTCTAGTTAAATTTAGTTTTTTTAACCTGGATATGATGTAGAAGAGCATTGACCTACCCTTCAGTTGCTTAAGGACTTTCTGCCCATCGGAATTCATCCTGGTTCCAAGACCCGCCGCCAGGACAATCGCAATTAGTCCATCCATCATTCTTTTCTCCAAAGACGAGGAAGTTTCCTGAAGCGTGCCTTGTTAGCGACGAACGGGCACGGTGTCCCATAGGGACGAGTGAGGAGCAACGAGAGTGCAGATTCCCTCGCTGGGGGAATCAAACGTGCCGCTGAAGGAAACTTCCGAGCCTATCTGCCCGGCGAGGGCTCGAACCTCGGTTCTCGGCTCCAAAGGCCGGTGTGTTACCATTACACCACCGGGCAAAATACTTCAATTTCACCACAGAGACTCAAAGTCCCAAAGGACACAAAATTATTTATTAATAACATATTTCTTTGTGTCTCTGTGCCTTTGTGGTGAATACTATTTTTATTTTTCGCTTGGTTTCACCCTTGGTGTTGGATTTGCTTTTTCCTTTTCGTAAGCCTCCAGGACCATTTTCTGGAGGTAGTTTCTAAATTCGGTGGTAATCGGATGCGCTAAATCACGGTGTTCATCGCCAGAATTTGTACCTTCACCCGAAGGAACCACCGGTTCCAGTTGCTGCCCGCACTGATTGCAAAACTTAGCCCGCAGAGAATTTTTTGCCCTGCATTTTGGACAGGGTTTCTCCACTTTCCTGCTGGGCATTGCCACAAAAAGCCCGTTTCTGCCTTCAATAACCCGAAGGTCCTTCACTACAAAACTATTATCAAAAGTTACTGAAGTATATGCTCTTAACCGACTATTCGCTTTCTCCATAAGGGTAATTCTTGTTTCCGTAATCTCCATCCTTTATTCCTCCTTGCTTCTAACCACAAATACTTTTCCTTTTGTCAGCCGGGAAGCAATTTTTGCGGCATCTTTGCTATCTTTAGCAATCCCAAAAAGAGAGCCTCCACTTCCCGACATCAAAGCGCCTAAAACCCCGCTCTTTTTGAGACATTCCTTATAATCTCCAATCTCTGGATAGTTCCCTAAGCTCACCTCCTCCAATCGGTTAAAAAGATACCTTCCAATTTTGTCCAAATCACCTTTTTCAAGAGCAGACAATATTTTAATGCTATTTTTTCTCTTCGTCAAATCCAAAGAAGATAATTGCCGATAAACATCTCCGGTGGAAATTTTAATTTCGGGAACTATAATTACGTACCAGATTTCAGGAAAAGGGGAGAGAGGGAAAAGTATTTCTCCTCTTCCCCTGGCCAGGCATCTCCCTTTTTTAATAAAGAAAGGCACATCGGAGCCTAATTTTGCGGCCAAGCCAAGCAATTTCTCCGAAGGAAGATTTATTCTCCAGAGTTTATTCAGCCCAAGTAAAACCGTAGCCGCATTACTGCTTCCTCCGCCAAGACCGCTGGAGAGAGAAATATGCTTCTCAATTTTAATCTCTACACCCCGGTTTATCTTAAACTCTGATTTTAAAAGGAGAGCGGCTTGATAAGCAAGATTCTTTTCTTGGGGAAGGTCTGTCCAATCCATCGGAGTCGAGCCTTTTATTAAAGAAACCTTTATTCGTCCGGGGTTCTCTTTTAAGGTAATCAAGTCATAGAGACTCACCGTATCCAGAATTGACTCAAGATTATGGTAACCATCCTCTCTTTTTCCGGTTACTTCCAGGAAGAGATTAACCTTTGCCGGGGAGCGCAGGGAGAGAATCCTCATTTTGAGGTAGGCCTGGCAATTTTTACCATCGCGGGACGAATAATCTTGTTTTTCAAAAGATAACCGGAGCGCAATTCCTCCACAATTTCGTTTTCCCGGTGTTTCTGGGAATCAATAGTCTCCACCGCCTCGTGCTTGAGAGGATCAAAGAGTTTCCCCAGCACTTTTTGCCGTTGCAAGCCTTCTGAGGCAAGGATGGCTAAAATATCTCTCTGGATGAGAGAGAATCCTTTCCATAAAGTTTCGGACTCCATATTTTTTTGTCGGAGAACGTTTTCTAAAGCATCAAGGACCGGCAAAAATTTTACGAGAAGTTCTTTTTGGCTAAATTCTAAAAACTGCTGTCTTTCCTTTTCCTGGCGCTTTCGGAAATTATCAAATTCGGCAGATAGCCGGAGCAATTGCTCATAATATTCCCTGGTCTTTTCTACTCCTTTCCTCAACGCTTCCAGGTCCTTGCTTTTAAGACGAACAATCCTTTCCTTCATCATTTTTTTATTCTTTTCCCCTACTTTACTATTCTTATTCTATTTAAGGGCCAATAGACAAATAGAGGTTTGCCTACCAGATTTTTCTTAGGCACAAATCCCCAATAACGGCTATCCTTGGAATTAGCGCTATTATCCCCTAATACGTAGTAACAATTTTCAGGAACCTTTGCCGGGAATTCCGCCCCATACAACCCGCTATTATAGTAGTAACGATTTTCAATTAAAGTATTTTTCACCGGTTTGCCATCAATAAAGATTTTCCCATCCATAATCTTTACCTCTTCTCCCTGTAAAGCAATCAATCTTTTAACAAAATCCTTGCGTGGATTAAGAGGATATTTAAAGATGACAATCTCGCCTCTTTCCGGCTCGCGGAACTTATAGACAAGCTTATTGGCCAATAATCGGTCCCCTACCTTTAAGGTGGGGAACATTGAGGAACTTGGTATCTTAAACGCCTGGACGAAGAACGTCCTGATGAACATTGCCAGAAGAAAGGCAATGAAAAGCGACTTTATGTTTTCAACAATAATCTTTTTCTTATTAATCATTTTGTAATTGTAGTGGCAAAGCTTGCTTTGCTGATGTAGTGGCAAAGCTTGCTCTGCTGATGTAGTTGCAGAGCTTGCTCTGCTTATGTAGTGGCAGAGCTTGCTCTGCTTATGTAGTCGCAGAGTTTACTCTGCTATTGTAGTGGTCAACCTTGGTTGACCGACGAGCCCCGTTAGAGATGAATCTCTA
>PFWI01000041.1 GCA_002791075.1 bacterium (Candidatus Ratteibacteria) CG_4_9_14_3_um_filter_41_21
CTAAGATTAGAGGAATTAACTGCCTGGTATGAGAAACTCTATCGCACAAAAAGGGTTGAGGGATTAATTGCCTTTCCCTTTCCTCTGCAAGAAGTAAACCTTGAAACTGCAAATAGATACATCATCAGCATTATGCAAAAAAAACCGGAGATAAAAGGTTTTATATTATCTAACCCCAAGAATACCAGAACAACGGTCAAGCAGTTCCAGGAAGCATTGAAAGATGGGGTCAGATTTTATGGAGTCAAGCCCTACTTTGACCTTTTAGGCAAAAGTAACTATGAGACAATAATGCCTGAGTTTATCCCCCGGGATTTGCTTGAGTTTATGGATACGGAAGGTTTGATTCTTATGCTTCATACCTCCGGCATCGGTATGGGGGAGAGAGCTAATCAGGAATTTGTGATTTCAATTGCAGATGATTTTCCCCAGATCAAGATTGTTCTTGCTCATTTTGGCCGATATCTTAAACTACAACATTTTTCTGATTTTTTAGAATCCAGAGTACTGGACTACCCGTCTATTTTTCTGGAGATGTCTTCCGTAACCCAGAGCGAGATTTATAAAATGGCGCTTGGACGCAGAAGGTTATGGCCGAGGATTTTATTTGGTTCGGACATACCCTTTGGCTTAATCACCGGGGTTGAGTTTTACCAAGGAGAAACTCCCACTTTTATCACCCGGGAGCATTATCCCTGGTCATCAACAGAATACAGTGGGAGAAAGGATCTTACCTATAATACCTACCATGTCATCAAGGCGATTAAGGATACCTTAGAGAATTTGAATCTTGGTGAAGAAGATGTTGAGGAACTGAAAACTGATCTATTCTTCAGGAATGCAAAGTCCAATCTTCTCGGAGAATAATCAGAAAAAGCCAGTGAATAAAATCAGGGTGGGAATTATTCGCTGCGATCTTTATTGCCACTGCGGCAAGACACTCTCAAAAGCAGCAGCGAGTATCCATAAAGGAAATTTTCGGATTGTAACTGGTATTCAAAGATTATTCTATTATCTCCTGACCTTAAGGAACTTAAGACATTTTCCTGCTGGGAAGATATGAAAGGGAAGGTCTTTGCACCCAATTCGAATGGGACAGAGAAATCTTGGTCGATAGTTATAGATAGTGTATTCAGAAAAGCAATGAATTCACGGAAAGCCTCTCCAGTTAGATTGCGTCGGACTTCTTCCAGAATCTTTGCAGGAATGCGGAGGGTATGGCGAGGAAATTGGTCTAAAATCGCTGCTATAACTTCCTCACAGAATGGTTCCTTTAACAACCCAAAAGCAAAGAGATACTCATTTGTATCAAGAACGAGACGCAAGTTTCTCCTCCCACAACTTTTCTCTTACTTTTCGTATTTTCTCGATTGCTTCATCCTTACTCATACCAGTGAATGGAGAACGTGTTTGAGAGACAATCTCTCGTATTTTAGCCAGATGCCTCTTGGCCTCTTTAATATTCATTTTTGTCATAGTGCCACCTCTATTCTAAATTTACCACATCTTGAGGGGAATGTCAACCTATAGAGAGAAATCGCAGAAGGAAAGAAGAAAAATTTTTCTCAAGGAGGTTATGGATGCAGGATAAAGAAAAATTAGTTGAGAT
>PFWI01000078.1 GCA_002791075.1 bacterium (Candidatus Ratteibacteria) CG_4_9_14_3_um_filter_41_21
ATAGATTGGCAAAAGCGGCCGAACCGGCGATGCTTAATCTCAGTCAAAAGATTAATGAATCCATTGTCCTGGCGGTCTACTACCAGGGAGAAAGATTCGTTATCTCTAAGGTAGAAAGCCGGCAACCCTTGAAGGTAGATACGAGTTTTTCCCTTGCTCCTGATGCCTACGGGAGTGTTACCGGCAGAACTCTCCTCAGCCAGCTTACCGATAAAGAGTTAAAGGATTATACCAAACGTCATAGATTTCCCGGTGAGAAGTGGAACGGAATCAATAATTTCGTCTCCCTGCAGAGAGAATTGATAAAAATTAAGCGGGAGAAAATGGCAATTCGTCAGGATAAACAAATCTGCGCTCTTGCCGTTTCTATTATTGGGGAAGAATTAATTGCCTCTCTGGGAATATACCTACCTTCAGTGAGATTCAAAGGAAAGCACAAAAGAGAAATTATCAAAGGATTAAAGGATGCGGCTAAGGAAGCCTCAATCAGGTTTAATTATTGAGGGAGGAGAGATGATTAACTCAAAAGAAGTAAAGGAATATGCCAAGAAGTGTGGAGCCGATTTAATAGGGATTGCCAGTATAGAGCGGTTTAAGGATGTTCCTGCTCAGCATAACCCATCTTCCATTTTCCCCGAGGCAAAATCAATAATTGTAATTGGGAGAAGAATAACCCGTGGCACTTTGCGCGGCGTGGAGGAAGGCACCCAGTTTGACCTTTATAGTCTTTATGGAGATGTCTGGCTGCAGGATCGTTTTTTAGCGATGACAACTTTTAAGATAGCAGAATTTCTGGAAGATAATAGGTATGAGGCAGTTCCCTTACCAAATTTGCCTCCTCAAGTACCACCGATGGGGATTGCGGTTAGACCTGATCAGCCTCCTCCTAATGTGATGGTTGATTTTGATGATGCCGCGATGCGAGCAGGATTAGGAGAGATTGGCTACTGCGGGATATTGCTTACTCCTGAATTTGGACCCAGACAAAGATTTCAGATAATCTTAACCGATGCAAAATTAGAACCTAATCCTCTTTTGAAACAAAAAATATGCGATAGATGTATGGAATGCATAAAGAATTGCCCCTTAGATGCTATCGATTCTACAAAAGAAAAAGAAATAAATATCTGCGGCAAAAAAATGCTTGTAGCTGAGATAGATTATGCAAAATGCACCACCTGTAAAAATGGTGCTTCACCCAATAGGTATCATCCCGCAGGAAACCCGGACAGATTAGCTGCAATCTGTGTTCGCAGTTGCATAGACCATTTAGAAAAAATGAATAAATTAAAGAATAGATTTCAGAGTTCTTTCAGAAAACGTGCTCCCTGGAAGATAGGAAAAAGGGAGATGGATTTCTACAAAATATAAAAGGAAGAAAATGAAGAAATTAACCAAAGAAAGCATAAAAAAGTTCGCTTTATCTCAGGGACTTGATTTATTTGGCGTAGCCAACATTGAAAGATTTAAGGATGCGCCTAAAAGGATGCATCCGGCCAGTATCTTTCCCGAGGCCCGCTCGGTCATTGTGGTAGGTAAACGAATCTTGCGCGGTGGCTGGAGAGGAATTGAGGAGGGAGCCTATTGGCCAAGTTATACCTACTTTGATTACCACGGTTTGCTGAATACTTTATTTATTCATCTCCCGCTTTATGAGATATGTTGCTTTATTGAGGATTTTGGCTATGAAGCGGTCCCTTATTATCCTGGAGTGCCGGAATCTCAACCCCCTGTTAAGCCATTAAGACCAGGAGGAGTTCCTCCCAACGTGCATTTAGCAATTAGAATTGCTGGAACTGCCGCCGGCATAGGAGAGATGGGCTGGTCTAAAGTTTTCTTAACGAAGAAGTTTGGTCCCCGACAAAGATTAGCCGCAATCATTACCGATTTACCGATAGAACCTGACCCTTTGGTTAAACCGAAAACCATCTGTAAAAGATGTATGGAGTGTGTAAAGGGATGTCCTTCGGCAGCTATCCCTCATCTTAAGGAAAATAAAACCATAAAGATTAAGATAGGAAGTTATACCTATGAATGGGCTGACGTTGATATGGGCAAATGTACTTTAAGTTATCATGGAGGTGACTCACGAGTTTCTCCATTTATTCATAAGTCCTTTCCAGAATGGGATATTGATGCAAAAAAACAGAACTTTTCCGAAGAAGCCGCCTATAAGTTCTGCTGGACTCTTTCTCTCGGAGAATGGCGAAAGACAGAGGAATTCCCCTCTGGCTATATCATTGAGGGCCACAAAATGATTTCAAAATGGGGGGTGGGAGGAAGTTATGGCATTGGAGGCTCCCGCGGTTGTATGCGCAGTTGCTTTAATTACCTGGAAAAGAAAAATTTAATTGAGCAGACCTTCAACAACGGAGATTTTATTAAACGAGAACGCTGGCTTTTACCAGCGAAAGTAGAAAGGAGAAAATAAAAAATATGGATAGATTGACAAAAGAAGTAAAGGAATATGCTAAGAAGTGTGGAGCGGATTTAGTGGGGATTGCGCCGGTGGAGAGGTTTAAGAATGCACCAGCAAGGATGAGCCCGAAAGACCTTCTGCCCTCGGCTAAATCGGTAATTGTTGTCGGAATTCATCATCTGGATGCTTCAGTAGAACTGGGAGGAGAACCATCTCCTCACGATACCGGTCCTTATGACATTCAATGTACTGCGATGAACCCCAAATTGGATGATATCGCTTTTCTTCTGGGACGTTTTTTGGAAGAGAAGGGATATATAACCCTGCCTATTCCGGTTACCAACATCTGGCGGTATAAAGGGTATAAAGATTTGAAAGTTGACTTTGCTCCTGATTTGGCGCATCGCTATGCGGCGGTAGCTGCCGGATTAGGGGAGATTGGCTGGAGCGGATTATTCCTTTCCCCGCAATTTGGTCCCCGGCAACGGATAAACTCCATCATTACCGAAGCCGAACTTACTCCCGACCCAATCTATTCTGGGAAACCTTTATGTGATAAGTGCATGGAATGCGTGAAGCACTGTCCTACCGATGCCTTCCGTAAAGAGGTAAAGAGAATCAATAAGATTGAAATTGGCGGAAAAATCTTTAAATTCCCGGATACCAATAAATGGCGCTGTGCCTGGGCGGAGAATTTTGCGCTGAGTTTAGACCTAAAAATTCCAGAGAAAGTGGATGAAAAGGTAATTTTGCATACGATGGAAAAGTATGGTCGGCGTGGGGGCGAGGCAGGAAGTTGCCTTAAATATTGTATGGTTCCAGAGAGGAGATACTATGACAATAAATATACCTCCGCTCCTCATAGAAGGAAAGAAAAATTAAATGTTTCTGCCAGGGAAATTGTCAACAAAATCAAAGAAATAGCCAAAGAGAATTCTATTGACCTTTTGGCTATCGGCAATAAAAGCGATTTCAAATCTCATCCACTTGTGCATCCAGAATTTCATCTGCCGGATGCCGAATCAATCATTTGCTTGGGGATAAAAGAGGCTAACGAAGAAAACCCTGATTTTAAAGGAGCAATCTTAAGGAGATTAAATTATGTAGAGTTTGAAATCGGTCATTATTTGGACATCATTGGCTATTCCGTCATTACCCGAACGGAAATAGCCGATGATTTGGTTGCTCGGCAATTAGGAGTTTATGAAGGCGATTTCTGTTTTACCACCGTCTTGATCAATGCTAAATTGCCTGAGATTGCCTGGAAAGTAAAGAAAGAGAAAAGAGCGAAGATAGAAAAGGAAGATTTAAGAAGATTCTCTAAAAAAAGAGGAGCAGATTTGGTAGGATTCTTTTCGCAAAAAAGATTTGAGGAATTTAAGAATAATATTCTTAAAACAAAACTACTTTCCCAAAAGGAAAATTTTTACATCGAGGACAAAGGATATATCTATGGACCCTACATTCCCGAAATAAAATCACCCCCCTCCTCTATCATAGGTGTAAACTTTTTGTATTTTTAGAGTATTAAAAGGAGTTAATTTACTACATGCTTAACCTGAATGTCTAATTACGTATATTCCTCCTGAAGATGGCATGATTAGTAAGTAGCGGAATTTCAAAGATAATAGAGTATAACATAATCTGACGCTCTTTGACAATTAGGAGGAGATAATTTTGAAATTTTAGTTGCGAGGAGCAATCTTGAAAGATTGGAGTATTTTTAGTTGGAGGATTAAAAGTAGTTACCAGAAAGAAAGAGAATTCGATACAGTCCCGTATTCCTGAACCTGTCAGGAACAGGTTTAATACGAGATCGCAGCTATCTGCCTATCTATGCTGTAGTCAAAATCTCTATCTCTTCAAATCTTCTCTCTACTTTATGTTGATAAAGAGAAGAAATATAAACAGAGGGTTGAATGACTTCAGTGGGAGCCCGTGGGAGAATCTCAAAGGTATTTCGTTTCTTATCTTTCAGATACTTTGTATTTATTTTGTTAGCCCTCTTAACATTTCTGACAACCTCTTTGAAGAACTTATCAAAATCAAAATCAGGATTAGAGAAGATCTTGGATAGATTCTTCTGTAAAGTAGAAGAGGTTGCCTCATAACTATACTTAAAGCTGAGCTCATAGAAAGGTACATGTAATTCATCGGCGGTTCTATGCATCGCCAAAATAGTGAGGATATAGGTGATAAAGGAAACATAGCTTTCAGCCAGGATGCCGTTATAGGTTCTCAACCAGATAGTTTTCAGGCCAAGGGTATTTTTGAGTGTATTGTAGAAAACTTCTATTTGCCAGCGGAGAGCATAAAGTCTATAAACAATTAAAGGGGTAAGTGAAGGAGAAAAGAGGTTGGTAATATAAAAGCGCCATTTTCCTTCATAGAGATTTCCAAGAAGACGCAGTGTCATGCCAGAAAATTGGGAAGATTGAGAGAATGTAACTTCGATATCTAACCAGTTACCCTTGATATGTTTGAGCACTTGAGAGAGCCTTTTACCGGTAAGAGATTTAACCATTTCTACATTTGGGAAGAAGGTAGGCTGGATGAATCCTGTGACAATGGGGTCAATTCCTGGGTGTTTAAGAGAGAAAAGGGTGAATATCTTTGCTGCTTGAAAACGAGCCGCCTGAAAAAGATCTTTGAAAAATTTGTTTAAGGTTATTGTGGTAGCATCATGAATATAAACCTCATTAAATTGTTTCATCCACTGCAAGGCTTCAGCATTATCTGGAGTCTGAAAATACCTCTCCACCAGATTATAGAAGATTTCTCTGAAAAATATCCAGGGAGTATTTTTGAGTTTTTTGCTAAAAGCCATCTTGGTAAGGGAAGTTTTCTTTCTTTTGGCCTTAATGGATCCACCTGCGACAATATAGGCGGTGCAAAGTTTAGAGAGGATGCCGTCTCGTTTTCCTTGAAGTATAATGAGCACAAAAGCTAAAGTCACATTGGTACCAATGTAATCGTGGAAGAATAGGGATAGATAGCACCTGTACTCTGGGCAATAGCAAGTAAAATTGGGGTAGAGAGAATTGTTTGAAAAATTTGCAGTTTTTCAGTTAATAGTTTTTCTTTATTCAATCGTTGCTCCTGGTATCCTAAAGGAGAAACTTTCTAAAGTCTTTCCTCAAAGGGTAAAGATAAATATCTTTTATTATTCCGTGAGAGAAATGTTTATGACCTTTTTTGGATGTCCCTTTGGTTTGACCAATATAGCTCCAATTGGCTGATTTGTAACAGGTTCCTTTGAAACGATCTCTTTCAACAAAAGTCTCCAGGAGATAGATAGGATGGCCATGAATATTCAACCAATCTGAGGGTAGAACCCTAACATTAGCTGCAAGAAGCTTGGAAGCTAAATGTTTTATTCTGACCCAGGGAAGAATTAAAAAGCGACTATTATTAACGATGAAACGTAGATTCTTTCGTTTTAACTGAAGGCAGACCAACCAATAAATTGGTCCCTGGATTTAATACTCCAGGTAGCAGAACCCCAGCCAAGACAGGCAATTGGCCGGTTTTCTAAATATGCGATATACTTTAGGTGAGAACCGATAATGAATCGGTAACCCTGGTAATGATATTTATGAACAAGATAATTCCAGAGAGATTCATCAGGAGATCTCTTAACAACCAGTTTAAGAGAAAGGCAGGGGTAATCTTTGATCTTTCCTAAAAGAGGTTCGGTAGAGATGGAAGTTTTTGGAGTAAAGATACGAGGAGTGCGATTCCGATTACGGTTATGGTAGTTGGCTCGAAGATATGGGGGAAGATTAATAAGCCCAGAACGAAAAAGAGAAAGAAGCAGGCTTCTACAAACGACATCTCTGGAGGATAGCCATTGGGTTGTCTCCAATTCCAAATTCGACAAAGTTCCTGGGAAATAAAGGTTCTACCTTTTTCCCAATGCTGATTGATCGTTTGGCGGATAAGAGCAAGATCACCTTCCTGTATAGTTCTACCATACAGAAAAAACCTTTTTTCTTCCATACATTATCGTTATACCACATTTTTAAAATGAAAGCCAGCGGGAAGGATTAATTTTAAAGAAATGATTTTGGGATGGAACTTATTAAGGTTGGATTATTCGGACTTTTTGATTTGGGGAGATGAGGAAATTTTTGTTAAATTTTGGCAAAAAGTTTACACCTATGGTTTACACCCCCTATGGCGTGAACTAAAGTTCACTGTTACCCCCTCTACTGCATAAGGGGGCTTCTCGTCGCCCCCTTACTGATTCCCCTCTTATAACCTGAAGTATTATAAAGAAGGTATAATTTCCTATGGGTTCAAGATTCTCGTTTAATGCGACACACGCATGACTGAATTGCGGTGAAAGAGTATTTACCAGGAAACTTATTTCATGCCACCATTGGCATATATCAACCAGAAGGCCAGGACAGAAAGGGAAGGGTCATCTGTTTTAAACTCGGTAAGTTTAATTTCTTCTCCTAAATTTCCCACAATCGGTTTATCAATAAATACTGGTTTGCCAAGTTTGTAAATATTCACTAAACCACGTCATATTTGTAGTGGCAGAGCTTGCTCTGCTATTGTAGGGGCTTGATTTATCAAGCCCGTTGTTCGGGTTCAATGAATTGAACCCCTACAATTAGAATTCTGGTAAATATTCAGCTCGTCAAAAAAAGAGCAAAGCAAGCTTTGCCACTACATAAATCAGGGTGTATTGTGTAGTGGTCGAGCTTGCTCGACTTTGTTCTTCTTTCTCTCTGTACTCTTTGCCTTAGCTCTGTGTTCTCTGTGGTTAGTTTTTTATGGGAGAAATTTGGACGTGGTTTGCTGAATATTTACCTAAGTTTTATCGCCGGCTCAGCTAATTCAAGATGT
>PFWI01000135.1 GCA_002791075.1 bacterium (Candidatus Ratteibacteria) CG_4_9_14_3_um_filter_41_21
CGCCATCGCAATGCGGTGGTCAGCAAAACTTTTCACTGATGTTCCTTTTAATTCGCTTCTGCCAAAAATCTCCATCCCGTCCTTCCTCTCCTTTATCCTCGCCCCCAACCTTTTCAACTGGCTCACGATGGCGTGGATTCTATCGGTTTCTTTAACCCGAAGTTCACCAGCATCTTTAATGATAGTTTTTCCTTGAGCAAAACAACCAATCACTGCTAAAATAGGAATTTCGTCAATAATCCTGGGAATAATCTTGCCCCCTATTTTTATTGCTTTTAATCTCCCCTTCCCATTTATCTCTAAATCAGCAACTGGCTCTCCACAGATTTCCCTTATATTCTTAATTTTTATATCGGTCCCCATCTTTATTAAAATATCAAGAAATCCCGTGCGTGTAGGATTAATACCTACCCCTAAAATTTTAAGGCAGGAATTTTTTAAGATTAAGGCAGCGGCAACAAAAAATGCTGCCGAAGAGATATCCCCGGGAATAACAAACTCTTTTCCCAAAAACGCTTTTTCCTTTTTGACGCTTACTGATTTCCCCTGAATTTTTATCGGAACTCCCAGATATTTCAACATTCGTTCCGTATGGTCCCTGGAACGGGAAGGCTCGGTAACTGTAGTTCTTCCTTCGGCCTGAAGCCCGGCCAAAAGAAGACAACTTTTCACCTGAGCCGAGGCAATTGACGATTTATAATCTATCCCCTTCAATTGAGAACCTCTAATTTTTAAGGGAGGGTAATTGCCTCCGGTAAGATTGATTTTAGCCCCCATTTTTCGCAGAGGGTCTACAATTCTGCTCATCGGCCGTTTTTTTAAGTATTTATCTCCGGTAAGAACGCCGGAAAAATTCTGTCCGGCAAGCACACCGGAAAGAAGCCGCATCGTTGTTCCTGAATTTCCGCAATCAAGTTCCCTCTTGGCCTTTTTAAGCCCGGATAACCCCCGGCCAAAGATTACCAGATTTTCTTTTTCTCTCTTTACTCTAACCCCTAAATCTTTCAGGCATTTTAAGGTAGAAAAACAATCTTCGCATTGGGAAATTCCCCTGATAATAGATTGCCCGATCGCGAGTGAAGCAAAGATAAGAGCCCGGTGACTGATTGATTT
>PFWI01000018.1 GCA_002791075.1 bacterium (Candidatus Ratteibacteria) CG_4_9_14_3_um_filter_41_21
TAGTTTGACGAGAAATGGGGGTATCAGGAGAGCTATACAGGATAAGGGTTTTAGAGGGAGAAAAGAGAAAAACTGCCCCAGATTACCAATAAAACTGCCCCAGATTACCAATAAAACTGCCCCAGATTACCAATATTCTATTAAAAATCCATACAGGATAAGGGTTTTAGAGGGAGAAAAGATGAAAACTGGCTCATTTTACCACTAGTAGTTTGCAAAAAGTTATAACTTTGTAATAATACTTGACAATGTGGAGAATTTATGATATGCTTATTTTTTAGAAAAATACAATAAAAACAAAGATGAAAGATAAAGAAAAAAAAGCGCTGGTAGTAAAGCAAGACGCCAATTTTTTAGAGTACCCTGATTATATTCTTGCTACCAGAGGAAAGAGGAAAGAGATTTTTATTAGTGGACCCAACGGCAAATATCACCTCTCCACTGCCAACGAGAAACTCCCTGATAGAGCGGATAAAGTCTTGCTTTACTATGTGTTAAAACAAATCTGGAAAAAGAATTTTAAGTCCAGAGAAATACGAACGAAGCGATACCGAATCGCAAAAGATATTTTTGGTTTTGTCGGGAAATATACTTATAGCCGAGTAATGGAGGGCTTGAAGCGGTGGAAGGATATGTCAGCACATTTTGAAGGTATTTTTTATGACGGGGATAATCACACAACAAGATACTTTGGGTTTTTAGATGATGTGATTTTGAATAAGGAAACAGGGGAATTGATTATCAGAGTTAACGAACAATATCTTGAGCAACAGCAGAAGACCCAATATTACCGAATGATTGACCTCAAAAAATTCAGAAAGTTTAAGAAAGATGTATCGGCAAAGTTATATGAAATTTTCAAGATCCAACCTTTGCCCTGGAAGATAGAGGCAAGAAACCTTGCCGAAAAATTAACCTTATCTCAAAAATATCCTTCTCATATTATTGAAAAGATTACCCCTGCTATCAAAGAACTCAACAAAAAAACAGACCTTAAAATAAAATTCTCTCACGATAAAAATGAGCGTAAAGAAACTATCTGCGTCTTTTCTCTTTTATCGGAATACCAGGCAGAGAGAGAAAAAAGACGCCAGGACAAAACCGATAAAGCATTCTTTGAGCAGAGAAGAAACAAAATATTTCTTGCCCTTATGAACATCGGTGTAGACAGCAACATAGCCACAGGTTTATTCAGGGACTTCCCTTTGGACAGAATGGAAAAACAGATTAAATATTTCCCTTTCCGGAAAGCAACAGAAAATCCTGCGGGGCTTATTGTGAAGGCTATCAGGGAGAACTGGGGAATGCCTACCGCCTATGAGAGAAAGAGAGAAGAAGAAATGATGAGGAGGTAAAAAAGAAATGAATATGGGGAAGTTAATTAAGAAGGTGTCTGCCGATACTCATACTCCCAGGGTAAAGGTAAGAAAAATAATAAATTCTACGGTGAGCAATATCATTGCTTCTCTGAAAGAAGGGGAGAAAGTCGCTTTTCCAAAACTGGGGACATTCAAAGTGAAAACAAGAAGATCGCGCATTGGTAGAAATCCAAAAACAGGTGAGAAAATACAGATTGTAGAAAGGAAGGTTGCGGCATTTGGAACATCGCCATTACTGAAGAAAACATTAAAGTATGGAATTGGAGGGAGTAAGAAAAAT
>PFWI01000102.1 GCA_002791075.1 bacterium (Candidatus Ratteibacteria) CG_4_9_14_3_um_filter_41_21
CATCTTTAAAGGCACGCTTACAGGAAACTACCTCGCTTTTGGGGAAAGAGGGGGGGTATACTTTAATTGAACTTGCCCTGGTCATTCTTCTTATTTCAATTTCCCTTTCTATTTTTGCCCCACAAATTTTTGGTCTGGTTTCCTCTTATCGAAGAGATTCTGCAATCCAGAAAATCGGGACATTTTTAAATTACCACCAGGGAGAGGTTGAAATCTCGGGAAGAGCAAGAAGATTTTGCCTGGATTTGGAGAAAGGGGAATACTGGGCGGAAATAAATGAGCGTGGCAATTTTTCTGAGAGTACCGAGATTTTGGGAAAGAGAGTAATTCTTCCTAAAAATATCTCTTTTCTTGACCTGGTAACCGCAGAGGGAAAATTTAGCGAAGGGCTCGGCACTTTTCCTCTTTCGTCATTTTTTATTAATCCGGTTATCATCCATTTTAAAGAGATGAATCGGGAACAATACTATTCCCTTTATTGGAAGCCGCTTTCCGGGAAGACCGAGGTTTATGATGGGTATATCGAGGAAACCACAGGGAGTGGATGATATTTAGGGAGTGGATATTAGGGAGTGGGGAGTGGATAAAGATATCTAAGAAGTGTTTTATCTACTCCCTACTCCCCAGCGAACAAAGTGAGCGAACTCCCTACTCCCCAGCGAACAAAGTGAGCGAACTCCCTACTCTCTATAAAAGAGGTTTCACTTTGCTGGAGACTCTTATTAGTTTAGCCATTATTGCTCTTGCGCTCACGGTAATCTTGAAAAATCAATTCTATAATTTAAAACTCTGCAGTGAATCAAAAAATATGCTTGTAGCCGAGATATTGGCCCGTGAGAAAATGGCTGAGATTGACTTATTTGGGGCAGTGGAGAGAGAGCAGGGGGTTTTTAGGGAAAATCAAGATTTCTCGTGGGTGCTGGATTTTAGCGAGATTGAAAAGAACCTGAAAGAAGTTAATCTAAAAGTAATCTGGAAAGAGGGTAAACTTGCTAAAGATTTTTCGGTAACAACATATTTGTTAGCCACGAATTAACACGAATAGAAGAACTGACAGCACAGCT
>PFWI01000036.1 GCA_002791075.1 bacterium (Candidatus Ratteibacteria) CG_4_9_14_3_um_filter_41_21
CCTTCAAAAAAGAAATATGATGAAGCTATTGAGATGGAATGTGTAGCGATATCAAAAGGTTTTGGTATCGAAGTAAATCCTATAATCGCAGAACCAACAAGCCTATTAACAATGTTAAAAGATAAAGAACAGAATGTTGGGAAAGAAATTCTAAAAAACAAAATAATACTCTTTGGTGCTGAGAAATTCTGGGAACTAGTATTGGAGGTAATAAAATGAGCGATTTAAAGAAAGAAATGCTAAAGATTAAAGTAAAAGGTTATTTTGATAATGGCGATTTAAGAGTAGACCCCACGATTACAGTCTTAGTAAAGTATTATATTGATAAGGCAAGGCACAATATTGAGACTGGTTCTTTGCTAATGGAGGCTTCAGAAGACAAAGAGAGCAAGAAAAGACTAAAAGTAAGCGCCGATTATGCCGGATACGATTGGGTTATAAGCTGTGGATATTATGCAATGTTTCATGCCGCAACAGCTGCGTTGGCCGCAATAGGAATAAAAGCCGAAAGCCATGAAAGCCTTATCGAGGGTTTAGAATATCATTTTGTTTTTAAAGAAAAGGCTATAGAATCAGAGGACATCGAGAAGATAAAATCTGCAAAAAGGCTTGATGAGAAATATGTAAATAGAATGTGGGCCACAAAATCCAAAAGAAATACAGCGCAGTATAAGGCCGATGCAGTTATTGCGCAACAAGATGCCGAAAAGATTTATAAAAATGCAATAGATTTTGTTGATACGATAGAAAGTTTAATAAAGGGATTAAAATAAGTATATTGTACGCTAATAATATTGTGGTTATTAAAAATGAATGAAAGGCTAAGAATAGCAATTTATACAAGAGTATCGACTGAAGACCAAGCGAAAGAAGGATATTCCTTAGAAGTGTAAAGGGAGTATCTTGAGTCTTTTGCAAAATGCATATAATTGTATGTAGAATACCGACAAAAAGGGTAGAGATGAGAGATTGCCACGACCTTCGGTCTCGCAATGACAAGGCGCCTGATAAATCAGGCAACTACATTAGCATTGACAGTCTGGGCAGAGTAAACTCTGCCACTACATCAGCAAAGCAAGCTTTGCCACTACAATAAGAAATTGAATAAAGAATTCTATATCAGAACTTTCGGATGTCAGATGAATGTGGCGGACTCGGAAAGGATAAAGTCGCTTCTTTTAAGGGATGGTTATCAGGAGACTGCAGAGCCGGAAGAAGCCAACCTGATTATCCTGAATACCTGCGCGGTAAGAAAGCATGCCGAAGACAAAGCTCTTGCCCGGTTGAATTCCCTGAAACATTACAAAAGAAAAAACCCGAATTTAATTATTGGTCTCTTTGGCTGTATCCCCTCACTTTACGGGGAAAAACTTTTCCGGGAATTTCCCCATTTAAATATTCTTTGCGGACCAAAAGGCATCGGGAAGATAGATTTTCTTTTGGATAAGGCAAAAAATGGGGAGAAAGCGGCGGCTTTGGATGAGAAGGATGGGTTTTTTGACGACCGGTGCCTTTCGGCCGGAAAAAACAAGGAAGCATTGTTGCCGATTATGCAGGGATGCGATAATTTCTGCTCCTATTGCGTGGTTCCTTATACCCGGGGGAGAGAAAGAAGCAAACCATCCTCCCAGATTATTGAAGAACTTAGAAATCTGGCCGGTCAGGGGGTAAAAGAGATTACCCTTTTGGGACAGAATGTTAATTCTTACGGGAAAGGTCTTGCGGAAAAGATTGACTTTGCCGGATTACTAAAATTGGTCAGCAAAATAAAAGATTTAGAGAAAATCAAGTTTATGACTTCTCATCCTGAAGACATTTCTCAAAATCTCCTGGAGGTAATCGCTTCCGGTAAAAAAATCGAGAAACGTTTGCATCTTCCGGTTCAATCCGGCTCTGATTTTATCCTAAAAAGGATGAACCGCGGTTATTCGGCGGCAGATTATAAAAGGATTGTCCAAAAAGCCCGGGAATTTATTCCGGAAATCTCTATTTCCACGGATATTATCGTCGGTTTCCCGGGAGAAAAGGAAGAGGATTTCCAGCAAACCTTAAAACTTCTCCGGGAAATCTGTTTTGATTCAATTTATGCCTTTAAGTATTCAAACCGGCCGAAAACTGCCGCCGGTGGTTTTAAAGAACAGGTTTCCGAAGAGGAAAAGGAGAGGAGACTGCAGGAAGTCTTTAAGGTATACAGGGAAAGGGTTAAACGGACGAAGGAGGCGTTGGTTCCTGGGGCTTTTTAAGGGATGATTTGCGCAGAGAAGAGAGGAAGATGAGGCCTAAAGCCGAGAAAGCGAAAATCACGATTAATTTTACCTTTTTAAAGTCCAGAGGAAGGGTTATCTCCTTTCCCGGTTCTATCACTTCCAATTTTTCGGCATGAAGGTCAAGTCCTCCCTGGTGCCGGGAGCAACTCCGGTTAAAAACACCGGTAATTTCAACTTTATCCCCTTTTATCCGATAAGAGCCGGCAAACTTAATCTTGTTTAAATCCTCTTTTTTGCACCAGATTCCAATGGTATCTTCGCCGTCGGTCACGTTAATCCAGCCATATTTCCCCCTTTCCATCACTTCGCCGATTACCTCTCCCCGGTAAGTTACGCTTTTTCCGTCATATTCAGCGCTATTTTTGATTAATTGACCGCTGGAAACCACATCAGTCGCAGAAAGTAAAGGAGCGAAGATAAGAAAAACTAAAATTGAGAATAGGCTTACTATATTTTTGTATGGAATTTCAAAATTGTAGGGGCGACATTTATGACGCCCGTTATTTTCGGGTCGGATGAATCCGACCGCTACAGGTTCGCACCGAAGGTACGTTAATTTATTAAACATCATTTCCCTCTGATTAAAGCGCCGATGAATCCAAAAAGGACGAAGACCGCCATAAATTCCAACCGGCCGCACCACATTTGAAAGATATAGACCACTTTTAGCAAAACCGGCATACTCTCCGAGGTAATGCCGCAGGAAAGCCCCACGTTCGCACCGGCAGAAACCGATTCAAAGAGGGAAAGTTCAAAAGGATAGCCAAAGAACATCCCGGCCACCGCCCCAAAAAGATAAAGAAAAACGTAGGCTAAAAGAATAAGCGCCGCTGATTTTACCTGGCTATCTTCCAGAATTCTTTCCTTGAAATGATGAAATTTTTGCACGATTACGCCGGATTCGGGCAGCATTAACTCCCTTACCTGCTTTAAGAAACCCCGGAAGAGAATTCCGACTCTCAAAATCTTAATTCCCCCGGAGGTGGAGGAGGAGCATCCTCCTATCCCCATCGCAATAATCAGCCCAAAAAGAGCAAGCGGACCCCAGCCCTGGACAAACTGCTCTTTATAGATAGTCATATAGCCGGTACCGGAATGCCCGGAGAGGAGTTGGTAGAAACTCCTGCGGAAGAGAGCGAGATTCCCGGAATAAAAAGAAGTCTTGACTAATCCAACCACCACTAAAGCAAAAGTAACCAGTATGGTAATAAAAAAGGTAGCGGTTTCAACGTTACGATAGATTTCTTTCCGGTTGCCGGTCCAAAGCGCATAATGAAGACCAAAATTAAGGGAACCGATAATAAAAATAATCAGGGTAATGGTTTCAAACAGGGAACTGTGGTAATAAAGAATATTCTGGGATTGGGGAGCAAACCCTCCGGTATCCCAGCCCGCCATAAAAAGCATCAGCCCATGCAGAAATGCGCGGGACGGTTTCATCCCCTCAAATATTCCGGCTCCGGTTAGAAGCAAAGTCCCCAGAACCAGCCAGACAAAACTTACCAGCCAGATAAAACGCGCCGTCTGAATAACGTTGGGCAGAATCTTTTCTTCTCTTGCCTCTCCAACGTAGATGCTAAAGGCGCTGCCGACCCCCCGAACGAAGAAGGTAAGAGCAATCACTACGATGCCCTGTCCCCCGATAAACATCATCAAATGCCTCCAGATATTATGGCTGTAAGAAAGATGGTCAAGGTCGCGAATAAGGGTAAGCCCGGTGGTGGCAAATCCGCTCATCGCATCAAAGCAGGCATCCAGGAAATTGGCGAAGTGGCCGGAAAGATAAAGGGGGATTGCTCCCAGGAACATCGCCAATAGCCAGCAAAGGGAGGCAACCACCATGCCTTGCGTCCAATTCATTTCTTTGGAACGGGGAATCAGGGAAAGGAGGAAGTGACCAGCCGTAAATGAAATCAGGGAGGCCAAAAGGAAATCAAGAGCGGGATTCCACTCCTTGAAGTAAACGGCAACCAGAAGGGGAATAAACATCGAAATTCCCAACCCAATGATTAATTTGCCAACGTAGTAACCGATAACCTTAAGTTCCTCAATTTTCGGCCGGAGAATCATAGGAAAATTTTGATGAATAAAAGAAGAAGGAAGGCAGCAATAATCAGAATAAAAGTATAGGTAATTTCGGTCAATATCCCTAAAATTGCTTTCCCCGTAATCTGGGGTAATTTAAAAAGAGTTTTAAAAGTCATTTTAATGAGCCCCCAGGAGAGCATGAAGCAAATCTTGTTCTTTTTCAATAGAGGTCAAAGCAACAACCTCATCCTGCAGTTGTAAAATTGTATCGCTGCGGGGAATTAAAACCTGGCTTCCCCTGATAACCGAGAGAAGGATGCTGTCGGCAGGAAGATTAAGATTTTTTATCTCTTTGCCGATTACCGGAGAATCGTCAGGCAAATCAATCCTGATTAAGGCCAATTTTCCTTTTTTAAAGGTCGCTAAATTGACAAAATCGTCTAAAGAGACCTCCTCTTCAATAATTTTGGCAATAATGCCGGTGCTGTTCACCGCAACGTCCACCCCGAGTTCATTAAAGCTATATTCATTCTTGGGGTCATTCACCATGCCGACGGTGCGGGAGAGGTGGAATTTTTCCTTGGCTAACTGGCAGATAACCAGATTATCCTCGTCGCTTCCGGTGACCGCAGCAACAACGTCAGCCCGTTCTGCTCCGGCCGCCTCCAGGGAAGAAAGACTGCACCAGTCGCCATTAATTACCAGGATGTCAAGTTCATTGGTAATCATCCTGCAGATTTCCCGGTCTTTTTCAATAAGACTAACGGTATGATTATCCTGATGAAGTTTCTTGGCCAGATAGTAGCCGATTTTTCCTCCGCCGACAACAATGATATACATAGGTTACGAAACCACGAATTTATCGAATTTTACGAATTAGAGTAATTCGCGTTAATTCGTGGTTAGAAAAAGAGAATTCTTATGTATTTGAATTATTCTACCCCGAGTTTTTTCTTTACCTGCCTCAAACTCTTGATTCGGACCACGCCTAAGATGAAACTTCCCTTCTCCAGAATAGAATCCAGGGAAGGAATAACCGGATGATCGTTTTTCCGAAGGGTAACCACCAAAAATTCCCCCGGGACATTCACTTCCCCAACTTTCTTGCCTTCCAATTTGGAAGACACCGGAATGTCCAGCACGCCTAAAGACCCGCTTTCGGTAAGATAACTGGAAAGATGGCTTTCAATAATGTGGTCCCTGATGCGCGCGGCAATCAGCATCGTGCCGCTAATAATGTTTAAACCAAAACCCCGATAAACCTCCGCTAAATCAGGTTCATAAATTCGCGCGATTGCTTTGGGAACCTTAAAGATTTTCTGCCCAATCTGGGCAATCATAATATTGCTTTTATCGGAATCAGTAACCACCACCAAAGCGTCTGCTTTCTCAATCCCCGCTTCCTTCAAAATGGCCAAATCAGAACCGTCGCCGCCAATCGTTAAACCGTTGAACCTTTTACCCAACCGGTCAAAAGCAGACTTTTTTTGGTCAACCACCACAATATTATGGCCTTCTTTCTGCAGAAGTTGGGACAATTGTGCGCCTACACGCCCGCATCCAATAATAATGATATACATTGTAATATTTATCTAACCACGAATTACACGAATTTCTCTAATTAAAACCGACACCGAGTGTCATTGCGAGGGACTGAAAGAAGCGTGGCAACCTCTCACTTCTGTGAAAAGCGGATTCTTCACTTCCTTCAGAATGACATATTCTTTTTATTACTCTTTAATTCGTATAATTCGATAAATTCGTGGTTCCATTATTTAACTGTTGTTTCAATAATTTTCCTGAAATTATACCGGGGTTGGTGGGTCCTGCGAAAGTAGAGCACCCCTTCTCCGATGATAAAAACTAAAACAAGCAGAAAAATAACGGTTATCTCTCCCCGGGAAAGGTTCCGAAACATTTGGTTAGAATACCATAAAATTGCAAAAATATCAAATTAATATTAAAATAGTAGAGCGTTCTTCAAATAATGTTGTTATGGTTTGTCATTGCGAGCGACAGCGAAGCAATCTCATATCGTTATCCACAAAGGGATTGCGGAGCTTGTTCCGAGTGAAACGAGGAATCTCCGAGTTTGCTTCGGCTTCGCCTCGCAACCGTTTTCACTCCTCGCAATGACAGCATGGACTGCAATATTAATTTGGAAACCTTCTAATAGTCACGATAATGCTAAAGCAGTTGAAGATTAACCCTGAAAGAACCGAAAAAAAGATTATCAAATTCATCCGGGATGAATTGAGCAAAATCCCTTTCCAGAAGGGGGTTATCGGCCTCTCCGGCGGGATAGACTCTACCGTTACCGCCTATCTTGCCGCAAAAGCCCTTGGCTCTAAAAATGTTTTTGCCCTTATCCTCCCCTTCCGGGACACTTCCCTAAAAAATATCGCCGATGCCAGGCTGGTAGTTAAAAAACTTCTCCTCAGGCACAAAATCATCAATATTACCCCGATGCTTAAAGCCTATTTCAAAGATTTTTCCGGAATAGAGAAAATCCGTTTAGGCAATAAGATGGCCAGGGAGAGAATGGGTATCCTCTACGATATCGCAAAAAAGGAAAAAGCACTGGTGATTGGAACCAGCAACCGCACTGAATTCTTATTAGGCTATTTCACCAAATACGGAGATGGAGGGGTGGACATCGAGCCCTTAGGTTCTCTCTATAAAACCCAGGTATATCAACTGGCAGAACACCTGAAAATTCCCAGAAAGATTATCAAGAAAACTCCCAGCGCCGATTTATG
>PFWI01000234.1 GCA_002791075.1 bacterium (Candidatus Ratteibacteria) CG_4_9_14_3_um_filter_41_21
TAGTGGCATTTAAGAAGTTCTATTTTTCTTTCCAAGATATTTTCAATCTCTACGAAGAGATTCGGCTCAAAATTGCTGGTTGTATAGTCTTCATAAAAAAGGACGTTCTTAACGTATCGGGTTGCTGAAATTGCCGCTGCCGCAACCGCACGATGGTCCTGGTGGGTATCGTCGTAATAGTTAACGTAGACCTCGTCAGGTTTAACCAGATGAAGAATCTCTTCAATCTTGGGAATGAGGACATTCGCTCCCGGAAGTTGGGTATCAGGAAAATTTCCCCAGAACAATTTTTGCACGCCTAATAATCGGGCGGCTTTTTCCTGTTCCTTTTCCCTGATTTCAGGGTCTCCCCCCCCTTCTCCTCGGGTAAGAATAAAGAGATAAACTTTATCCCCGTTCTCCACGGCTTTCAAAAGAAAACCGCCACAACCGTATTCAATATCATCAGGATGAGCCCCGATCGCCAGAATATTCATAATTTCCTCTTCAGACACAGATATTCACTGATTAGAACTATAAAAGAACTTTACCACAAAGACACGAAGGCACGAAGAATAACCAAGAAGAACTTAGCCCCCTCACCTCCATCCTCTCCCCTTGGGGGAGAGGAAACATAGATGAGGGGGAACTTTGAAATTCCATACAATAAATTAGCGAGGCTAAAAGCCTCGCACTACATCTTAGTTCTACGTAGTGCGAACCTTTCAGGTTCGCTAAAAAAGGAAATTCCTATGCATTAAATTTATTTATAATTCTTGGTGAACTTTGTGTCTCTGTGCCTCTGTGGTGAATATTTATTTTTTCTTTCGTGTCTTCTTTATTTCGTGCTTTGGTGGTAAATATTATGTTTTTATCTGTGTATATCAGTGAGAATCAGTGTCTAATTAATTGTAATTAATTTTAGACCTGCATCGCCTCTTTAATAATCTCTTCATCTATTTTCTCTTTCTTTTTGTCAAAACCGATGAGAAGACACATATCGCAAATCTGATTAATTCTTCGGGGAATGCCCCCGGAGTATTGATAAATTTTCTCCAGACTTTTTAGGTCAAAAAGGCCAGAACCATCCCCTGCAGCAATGGCTAAACGATGGTAGACATATTTTTTGGTTTCTTCCAGACTCAAAGGATTTAAATTATATCTGATTGCTATCCTTTGGAGAAGCGGTTTGTTGCTCTCTATCTCCTCAGTTAATCCCGGTTGACCAAAAAGGAGAAGGGTTAAAAGAAATTTATTCTCCAACTGATAATTAAGGAGAAGTCTAATCTCCTCAAAAACCCCTTTTTCCTCAATGGTATGAGCTTCATCAATAATCAGGATGGTTTTCTTTCCATCCCGGATATTATCAACCAAGAGTTCATTAAGCGCAACCAGAACCTCGGTTTTTCTCTCGGGTAAGTTCTTTCTCCCCAGAGAATGAAGAATCATTCTCAGCAATTCTGTCGTTTCCAGTCTGGGATTGGTGATGAAACCAATCTTATAGACATCGTTTTCCAACTCTTTAAGCAGGGTTCGCCCCAATACCGTCTTTCCACAACCAAAAACCCCGGTTAGCATCCCGGCCCCCTTTCCTTCTCTAACCACATAAAGGAGTCTGCCCAGGGCTTCCTCATGCTGGGGAGAACGATAAAAAAACCTGGGGTCAGGAGTATTCTCAAACGGTTTTTCTTTTAAACCCCAATACTCTT
>PFWI01000248.1 GCA_002791075.1 bacterium (Candidatus Ratteibacteria) CG_4_9_14_3_um_filter_41_21
GCCAATTAAAAAGCATAGGAATTTTCTTTTTAGCGAACCTGAAAGGTTCGCACTACGTAGAACACGGGGTTTGCTGAGCTTTTACAAAATGCGTAAACGTTCACTGAACACGGGGTTTGCTGAACTTTCTCCATTTGGCGGCTTTATGGCGGGTTCATGTTGGAAATGCCAACTAATCGCCAAAATCACCAAGTAAATGCCAACTAATCGCCAAGTTTCTTAAGAACATAATGAGCATTTCTTCCTTTGCCTCTTAATTGAAGTACCCTCTTTTCAGTTAATTCACCTAAATCTATTCTTGCCCCTTCATCTGAAAGTCCAGTAATTTCTCGATATTCCTTATTTGTAATCTTCCCTTTCTCCTTCACATACATTACCGCCTTCATCTGCCGCTCATTTAACCCCAAATCTCGAAGATATTCCTCTGTATAGATGTCTTTCCTGAAGATTACCCTGAATCCTTGATATTCTTCAAACTGAGGCTCAGGAAGTCCTGCCTTCATGCAGGCCTTTCGCATCTTGTCTATCCCGCTTCCCCATTGCTCAATCCATCCCATGTCGTAAAAGATTCCACCTATTCCCTTGTTCCTGAGCACCGATGAGTGAGGCTCGTAGAGGTCCGCTATCGTAATACCGAAAGGCAGACCGCCTGGACTCCAAACGATCAGTTTATCATCATATATCCTCACTTCAGTATTTGAGGGAATCGTATAGTCCCGATGACAGACTGCATTGATAACCGCTTCCCTCAGCGCCTCAAGAGGATAATCCCAGATTTGCTCTCTTTCTGGTTTGCCAGTTATAACAAATCTCACATTGATATTTTTGCGTATGAAATCCATGGCTTCGTCCACCTGTTCGATGATTGTGCCTTCAATCATCCTGTCATCGATGACCATGGTTTCTTCTTTAAATCTGCCGCAGTGTATCACCGCCTGTGAGAGAAATCGCTGAGGACGTTCATGAAAGAGAAGGGTTGCCGCCCAGGTAGGCCTCCCTTCCTTTCTCAGTTCCAGTTTTTCAAGAACCTGTAAGGGTTTTTCATCATCCCCAACCTTCCTTCTGCCAGTTTCATTGGCCTTTTTAATGTATCTTTTAACTTTTTCAACATCTATCTCTTCAATTGTTACATCCCTTGCTGCAAGTTTATCCCAGCTCATTCCCGCAGAATGAAAATGCATCTGGGCAATTTCTTGCATGGGCATAATTCGATTGCTGTTTCCCACCCTTCTGAAGTATTTTCCCTTCACAGACACAGGTTTAATAGGAAATTCTTTTATCCTGATAATGACCACACTCTTATCATCTATCTCGCTAACTTCGATCTCAGGAATGACACGAGGTTCGGTGCTTTGAGAAATCTGGTTCGCCCAGTCATTTAGGGTATCTTTTCCAATCTGAGTGCCTTTAATTCTACTTTTGTCAGAAACGCCGATTAGAATAATCCCGCCTTTTGTATTGGCGAAAGCTACAGCCGTTTCTATTGTCTCCTTATCAAATCTCTCTTTAAATTCTACCTTTTCAGACTCACCGCCCTTAATCAATTGCCGTATATCATTCATTCTGCGAACAAGCTCCTCTTTGTCTCATTTCTGACATCCTTTACTTCTCCTCACTCTTCTCTGGATGAAATGCCAGAATTCTCTCGGTGACAGAACAGGTATTGAGCGAAACTCCTTTAGCGCAAGCAGGTCCTCATCACCACTGACAATCACATCCGCTCTGCTCACCAGCGCAATCCCTAAAATCTCAAGGTCGCCTGGATCTCTGCAGGAATCGGATGGAACCTTTGCCGCCATTGCAATCTCTGACTCCGAGGTCAAGAAGTCCTGGATCCTCTTCACCAAAGACTTTGGCAGTTTTATTTTCTTCCTCAATCCTCGAGCAATTTCCCTTAATAAAGCTTTACTTATTACAATTTGGTGTTCCGAAAGGCAGAGTTCAAAAACATCGTAGCAGAGACCCCGCGAAGCAAAGGATGCGATGATAACATTCGAATCCAAAACTATATAAAACGCATTAAATACTTGCATTTTATTGATTACACAGATTTTTAACAGCTAATCACTGTAATCATCAGTTAATAATCCCTGTAATCTCTTTTCTAATCACTGTAATCATATAATGTGCAAATATTTATTACGCTACATATATCCTCATGAAATTTCGCTGAATATGTCTTCATCTGTCAGGAGACCCTGTGCCTCGGCGAAAGGCAGGACCTGCTGGCGAAGTCTCCGGAAACGTCGGATGGCAACATAACGACGAAGAGATTCGCGAACCACATCACTTACAGGAAGCTTTTCCTCGCGAGAAATCGTCTCCAATTGAACTCGCAAATCCTTGGGAATCCGCACGGTGATACTACTTGGCATCTTCCTCACCTCCGCAAGACATTGTAACACAAAAGAATAACTCTGTCAAATACCACCCCCACCTCTTATCCCCTCCCCTTACAGGGGGGGCTCCCGTCCGGTGGACGGGATGGAGAGAAAGGTAAGGGAGCCGATGACAATTATTAAAATGATTATCCCACAGTTAAATAACCCCCAATGAAAGGAAGAGGGTGCTTGATAAAGGTAAATTCTTGGTTCAAAAAGAGCATCAATGGTCATCGAGAGAAAAATTAATAATAAGCCAACTAAACTGGTTACCCCTTCCCAGAAAGAAATTATTATTTTATACCCTTTAGAATGGAGATAAAAAATTATAACACTAAACCCAATAAAGAGAAAAGAAACGATCAAAGGTGCAATTACCGGAGCGGCCCAGGATACCGGAATAGAAAAGAGGATATCCCAGTCAAGAAAAGAGGTTGGCCATTGCAAAAGAATATAGAGCCAAAAATAATAGAAAATATCCCAGAGTCCAAAGAGAAGCAGAAAATAGGCAATTCTTATAATTCCTGCAGAACTACTAACTATGGCTATTCCCACCAACATGACTATTGTCGATAACTCCCTACCCAATTCAGTGAGATAAAGTTTGACCGGTGGCATCGGAAAGGGGAAAGTGAAACCACCAGGACAATACAGTTCACGGAGGTAACTCACCACTGCCGCCTCCAAATAACCCATAGCGATAGCAAAAAGAATGAGCCAGATGTATTTATTTATCTTATCTTTCATTGCCCAGTAATGGCTGGAGATACTCTGCCAGTGGCTGCCAATCTTTGGCGCTTACTATGATATCACATTGTTTGGCTACTTCCCGGGAAGGGTTAAACCCCAGAACAAGGCCATTTTTCTCCTTAACCATCTTGATCATTCCCAGGTCATCTCTATTATGTCCGATTACCAGTGGCATTTTCGCTTTAAATTCTTGAATCCTTTCTCTTGCTTTCTCACCTTTATCTATTACCTTTAACCGGTTAACTTGCACTCCATCGCAGAAGTCAATCAAGGGAATCTCTCCGTCTTTAAACTGTCTTTTATATTCTTCCAAAACTATTTCCAGCCCTAAACTAATTAATCCTATCTTAGACCTCCGGGAAAAGATGGTTAAAGTTTCCTTTACTCCGGGAAAAGAGTTAGATGAAATGGGGAAAACAGCGGTTTGGAGATAGCAGAATGAAATATTGCTTATCATCCGGGAGAAGAAAAGAATTAATCTACAATTATCCACCCCCAAACCCAACAGTTGCAAACACTTCATCCCCAACAGTATTGGCAGATAGCCCATAATTTTAAAGAGGGTCTTATATTCACCCCTACGAAACAAAATAAGGAAGAGATTTCTCAAGAGAGCTAAATTGGTCGTTCCCGGATAAATACAATCATCCATATCTATGAGAGTTAAATCTACCTTTTTCAGCCTCTCACTTAACTCCTCTCTTTGCCAATTGGAATAGATATGGGGTGCTATTTCTTCCATATTCCTATTCTTCCCTGAGTTTAATTACCCCAGAATATTGAGAAATCCATCGCTTGTTGAAAATATCCTCGGCGGTGTCAGCAGTGAATAGGGTCATCGTAATTTTATCAGGATAAACCTGAAAAAGCTTAAATTGATGGGGAACCTCCGACAAAGCCGCAGTAGAGATAAAGTCAATGCCGGACCTCTTCCAGCGAAAATTGCTATGACAATGCCCGGATAAAACCAATTTGATGTTGGAGTATTCTTTTAGGATTTTCAGAACCTCCTCTGCTCTGGGCATAAGCAGTTCAACCCCTAAATGTTTTTTAGCCAGCCAGAGCGTAAATTCATCAGCAATAACCAGGCGATGGGTAGCAAGAATAATCGGTTTTTCAGCATTTTCGGATAAATCCTTCCTCAACCAATTTAACTCTTCATCATCAGGATAGATACCCAGAATAATAATATGCCAATCCTGGTAGTTAAATGAATAGTTTCTCTGACCGAAGACCTTAATGTAGTTACAATCGAACCGATTAAAATTGGAATAAGAATAACCCCCTAAATCGTGGTCACCCATTACCGGATAGTAAGGGCAATTTAATCTATCCAACAGCACCTTAGCCCTCGTCAGATTGGATAGGTCGCCCCTGTCACTGATATCACCAGTATGAATGACAAAATCGGGTTTTATTTGAGAGTTAATATATTCAATGGTCTTTTCCAGAATAGGGAAGGAGTTAACATAATCCAGCCAGTGAAATTTATATCCTCCGATCTGGAAGAAGGCTTTGGCCGGTGGTTTTTCAGATTTCTTATCGACCTTTAGACAATGGGTATCGGTAATCTGAACAAAACTAAAAAGACAAGAATTTTCTTTGGGAGAAGGAGCGTTATTCCAGTTGTAGCTGGCACTAATGGAAAAAATTCCGGTTGTTATTAAAAAGACAATTATCCTCATTTATTCATCAAAAGTAGTAGCGCCCATCAATAAACACCCTCCCCTTTCTTATCTCGATTATCTCACCCGGTAGCCCGACAATCCTCTTCGTAAAGTATAGGTGGGGCTCCTCATTTGTCCTGAAAACAACAACTTCTCCTCTTTCTGGCAGTTTGAAGTGATAGATTGCTTTATTGACCAGGCAGATTCTTCTATCCTTTAAGGTTGGCTCCATACTTTTTCCAAGGACAAAGAATGGCTGTGCCAAATATTTTCTGGTAAAGAGCAGAAAAAGAACAACAAGAATAAGCCACAGAATTTTCCTTCTTAATTTTCTCTTCACCTCTTTTTAAGTATTGTCAAAAACTTCTCTTCAATTTTCTGCTAAACCGTTGACAAAAATGGGGACTGTCCCTATTTTCCCATTGTACATTGTAGCGGTGGCATTTATGCCACGTTAATTACAGTGCGATAAATCGCACCGCTACGTGCGAGACAAGTCTCGCTACTCCTTTATAATTCTTTCATTTTATTTTTGACAGTACCTCTTTTTAATATTCAATTCCTCTTCTTATTTTTATTCCAGATCTATAAGGATGCTTTACCTCTTTCATCTCGGTTACTAAATCGGCCGCTTCAAGGACTTTTTTTGTCGCTCCTCTTCCGGTAAGGATTAGTTCTACAGATGCTGGTTTATTTTTGAGTAAATTCAAAATTTCTTCTTCTGCCAAGAGATTGTCACGCAAGACAATAAGAATCTCATCTAAGATTACTAAATCATAACCCTTGCTTTTTACAATTTCAGAAATTTTAGGAAGAATATCTTTTATCTTTCTCTTGAGGAGATTCCGATTTTTTTCTTCAGGATAGAGCGGGAGCGGATGGAGCAATTTAATTGTATAGGAATTTCCCCCCTCCTCAATCCTCCCCCTCAAGGGGGGAGGAGATAGGTGGGGGTGTAATTTAATAGAAAGGAGGTTTTTGAGAATTTTTATCTCTCCTGAGGTGGGTTTCTTAAAGAATTGAATGAGGCAAACCTTATAATCCTGTCCCAGAGCCCTGATTGCCTGACCAATGGCAGCGGTGGTCTTGCCCTTGCCATTTCCGGTATAGACCTGAACCAATCCTTTTTTCATTGTTTTCATTATAACATTTTCGCTCTATATAAAAAAATAAAGGGCACCTCACCAATTTGATAAGGTGCCCTTTATCTATGTTTTTCTTTCTTTAAACCTTTAGAACTTTATCTTCACTCCTCCGGTAACACTCATCCCGGGCATAGGATAATTCCTGTAGACCTGATATTCCTCGTCGGTGAGATTCTTGCCAACCAGATATACCTCGGCATATTTGCCAATGGTCTTTGAGATACGCGCCGAAAGCAATGTATACTCATCGAGCTTATTCGTTTCGGTATTCTCCTGATCGGAGTATACAGAACCAATACATTCTACACCGATACTTGCCTTAAACCCCTTTT
>PFWI01000142.1 GCA_002791075.1 bacterium (Candidatus Ratteibacteria) CG_4_9_14_3_um_filter_41_21
AATTGCCGCTTACAAAGCCGCGGATGTTATTCAAAAATTAAAAAAGAAGTATGAAATCAAGGTAGTGATGACTGAAAATAGCAAGCGTTTTATCACTCCCCTTACTTTGCAGACCCTTTCCGGAAATCCTGTTTATTCGGAAATGCTTGTTCTTCCAAAAGAATGGGAGATAACCCATATCTCTTTGGCTAAATGGGCTGACCTTCTTTTGATTATTCCGGCTACGGCGAATATTATTGGCAAGGTAGCTTCAGGTATTGCCGACGATCTTCTTTCCACGGTAATGATGGCAACAACTTCTCCGGTACTGTTTGCTCCGGCAATGAATAAGAATATGTGGAAAAATCTTATTTTGCAGGAAAATGTCAAAAGATTGAAAAAAATTGGGTATCATTTTATTGAACCGATATTAGGAATTTTGGCCAATGGGCAAATCGGTGTCGGCCATCTGGCACCGGTGGAGAGAATTGTTGAGGAAGTAGAAAGGCGGTTAAAATGAAACGGATTCAATTATTAAGTAAGGTAAGCCGGGTGGTTATAAAACTTGGTACCAGGGTTTTGACTACTCGGGAGAATCGGCTTGATACTTCCAAAATAGAGGAATTGGTTGAAGAGTTTGTCTGGCTGCGGAAAAAGGGGATTCAACTTACTATTGTTACCTCGGGGGCAATCACTGCCGGGATGAAAAGTCTGGGTTTAAAAATAAGGCCGAAGAATCTTGCGAAATTGCAGGCAGCTGCTTGTGTTGGGCAAAGCCAACTGATGCGCATTTACGAAAGATTGTTTAAAGAGAGAGGTTTTATCGTAGGTCAAATTCTTCTTACTAAAGACATTCTGGCTAAAAAGGAACGTTATCTTAATGTGCGCAATACTTTGTCTTCCCTGCTTTCCTTGAACGTTATTCCCATTATCAATGAAAATGACTCAGTGGCGGTTGATGAGATTAAATTTGGGGATAATGATACTCTTTCTGCTTTAGTTACCAATTTAGTGGAGGCAAATTTATTAATTATCCTTTCTGACGTTGACGGACTTTATGCCGATTATTATAGAACAGATAAATCCGGTAGATGCTATCAACGGGGTAAATTGCTTTCCTGCGTAGAGAATATTTCCGAAGACATTGAAAAATTTGCAAAAAGAACAAATTCTCCTCAAAGTATGGGAGGAATGATTACGAAGATACAAGCGGCTAAAACTGTGCTTAAAAAGGGAAAAATGGCGCTGATCGCCAATGGAGAAAGACCGAAAATTATCAGAGAGATTTTTGCCGGCAAAAAAGTCGGGACAATCTTTTTACCAAAATAAATGCAACCACGAATTGCTCGAATTTGACGAATTAAAGAATATGTGGGAAAGGTCTCCTGACCTTGATATTATATCGACATCAGGAGATGTCTCCTACAATGTAAAATTCGATTAATTCGTGTAATTCGTGGTTAGAAATAAAATGAATTTAAAAGAGGAAATTTTACTGATGGGGAAATATGCCAAAGAAGCTTCCTATTTTCTTGCAGAAAGCTCTCTGACTTTTCGCAATAAGGCACTTCTTTTAATTGCTCAAGAGTTGGACAGAAAGAAAACTTTGATTCTCAAAGAGAATCAAAGAGATATTAAAGTTGCTCAAGATAAAAAATTTTCTTCGGCTTTTTTGGACCGTCTTCGTTTAGATAGCCATCGGATTAAGAAGATGATTGAGATGGTTAAGGAGGTTAAGAGATTACCGGAGCCTTTAGGCAGAATTATTTTAGAGAAGAAAAGGCCAAATGGACTTCTCATCAGAAGAGTCAGCGTTCCTATCGGAGTAATTGCCATTATTTATGAGTCTCGGCCGGATGTTACCGTGCAGGCATCTATTCTGTGCTTGAAATCAGGCAACAGCGTGATCTTGAAAGGAGGGAAAGAGTCCCGATTCTCCAATCTCATTTTGGTGAATATTTTGCAAGAAAGTCTTTTGCAGGCAGGTCTTCCTGAACATAGCGTCCAGATTGTTAAGAGGAAAGAAAGAAAAGCGACTAAGGAACTTCTCTCTTTGGCTGATTATCTGGACCTGGTTATTCCCCGGGGAGGAGAATCCTTGATTAAAATGATAAGTCTCAATTCCCGGATTCCGGTAATCAAGCATTACCAAGGGATATGCCATACTTACGTGGATAAAGAAGCGGATTTGAACAAAGCGGTTTCAGTTGTTTATAATGCTAAGATGCAAAGACCGGGAACCTGCAATAGCACTGAGACCTTGCTGGTTCATCAAGAGATTGCCCCTTCTTTTCTTCCGGAGATAATTAATAAATTAAAGGCAGCTGGCTGCGAAATTCGCGGTTGCCCAAAAACTTTTAAAATTTTTCCCGGGATTAAAAAGGCCAAGGAACAAGATTGGAGCACTGAATACCTTAATCCTATTTTATCAATTAAGGTGGTAGATTCTTTGAAAGAGGCAATAGAGCATATCAATTTTTATGGAACAAGGCTTTCGGATAGTATTATAACTGAAAATAAGAAAAGAGGGGAAAAATTTTTAAAAAAGGTAGATTCAGCGGCGGTCTATTTGAATGCTTCCACCAGATTCACTGATGGGAATGAGTTTGGATTGGGCGCCGAAATTGGGATTAGCACCGATAAAATTCATGCCCGCGGTCCCATGGGCCTGGAATCTCTTACTTCCTATAAATATCTCATTTACGGAAATGGTCAAATCAGAAAGTAGCAAAAAGACCGGTGTTGGTATTTTTGGGGGAACGTTTAACCCTATTCATCTTGGACATCTTATCATTGCCGAGAATTCAAGAGAAAAATTAAACTTAAAAAAAATAATTTTTGTTCCATCTTGTTACCCTCCGCATAAAAAGACGCCTGAAATCGGAGCTTCTCATCGCTATCAGATGGCAAAGTTAGCTATTTCCCCAAATCCTTATTTTGTGCTTTCTGCGATAGAAGTGAAACGAAAAAATAAGTCTTATACCATTGATACAATCAGAGCGTTAAAAAAATTGTATTCAAAAGAGAAAAATTTCTACTTTATTCTTGGGCTGGATGCCTATTTAGCAATAAATACCTGGAAGGATATTGAAAAATTAGCAGGATTAGTCAAGTTTGTTGTGGTAAAAAGGCCGGGCTATCAGGGTGACACTTCGTGTCAGGTTGCCACGTCGTCCGTTCAAAGCGGACTCCTCGCAATGACACCAAAATTCAAAAATGTAAAGTTTCTCGATTTAGGGCCAATCGGTATTTCATCTACCGAAATCAGAAAGAGAATAAAAGAGAAAAAATCGGTCAGGTATCTGCTGCCAAAAAATGTAATGGATTACATTTTTCAACACCATCTTTATGAATAAAAAAGGAAATTCCTATACAATTGAATTAAAAAAGATCGAGAAAGAAGCGTTCCTTTCGTTAAAGAAAGTGGAAACGAAGGAAGAATTAGAAAATTTCAGGATTGCTTATTTAGGGAGGAAGGGAGTCCTCAATGGCATTTTAAGGAAGATTAAAGATTTTCCTTTAGAAGAAAAGAAAATCTCAGGACGACAGGCCAATAACTTAAAAAGACAATTAGAAGAAAATCTAAAAAAACGTGTTTTACAATTTGAGAAAAAAACAGAGGCTAAAAAGATTGACATAACTTTACCGGGAATAAAACCGAAATTAGGACATCTGCACCCAATTACTCTTATCCGGGAGGAAATGAAAGGAATCTTTCAAGAACTTGGTTTTGAGATAATAACTGGGCCTGAAATTGAGACCGAATACTATAACTTTGAAGCCTTGAATTTCCCCAAATACCATCCCGCCAGAGATTCTTTTGATAGTTTCTATCTGGCTTCCGGCATCCTTTTGAGATCTCATACCTCGCCGGTTCAAATTCGGGTTATGGAGAAAAGAAAACCTCCGCTTCGGATAATTACTACCGGCAGATGCTTTCGTCGTGACGCTATTGACAACAGCCACTTTCCAATTTTTCACCAGATGGAGGGTTTAATGGTAGGGGAGGGGATTAAATTTTCTCATCTCAAGGGAATTCTCATCTATTTTCTTCAGAAAATTTTTAGTTCTGAAATTAAAGTTCGTTTTTTACCAGCCTATTTTCCGTTTACCGAGCCAAGTGCCGAGGTAAGCATTTCCTGTATTTTTTGCAAAGGGTTTGGATGCAGCAGTTGCGGTCATAGTGGTTGGATTGAAATTTTAGGCGCCGGGATGGTTAACCCCAAAGTTCTCAGAAAAGTAAAATATGATCCCGAAAAATTCACTGGTTTTGCCTTTGGGATGGGGATAGAACGAATTACAATGTTGAAGTATAAAATCTCCGATATCAGACTTTTCTGGGAAAATGATGTGAGATTTTTAGAACAATTCTGAGAAAAGCAACCACGAATTTATCGAATTATGCGAATTGTAACTTATTGTATGGAATTTCAAACTTATTTCTTCGCAACCTGAAGGTTGCGGCTACCTGGTAGCCGCACCATTTATGGTGCGCATAAATATGGTAGTCGCAGGATTTATCCTGCGTTAATTTAAAATTCTTAATTAGAGAAATTCGTGTAATTCGTGGTTAGAGAAAAAATGGTTTATTCTTATCGGTGGTTGAAGGAATATATTGATTTTGATCTTTCTCCTGAAGGATTAATGGAATTACTCACCTTTAGCGGATTACCAATAGAGAATTTTGTGTCTCTCCCGAAGGATACTGTTTTTGAGTGTGAAATTCCGGCAAACCGAGGCGATCTTTTGTCCATCTTTGGTATGGCCCGGGAACTTGCCGCTATTTTAAGAAGAAAAGAATCTCTTCGGCTGCCCCCGGTCTTTTCGGAGGAAGGGTTAAACTTCTCTTTTAAAGTGAGTTCTTCTGTGCCGACTCTTTGTCCCTTCTATTCGGCCAGAATGATTAAGGGAGTGAAGGTGAAACCCTCGCCAGATTGGCTGCAGGAAAAGTTAACTAAGGCTAGACTCAGGCCAATCAATAATGTAGTTGACATTACTAACCTTGTTCTCCTGGAAACAGGGCAACCTTTACATGCTTTTGACCAAAGAAAAATTGATGGGGAAATAATTGTTCGCTGCGCTGCTTATGGTGAGAAACTTAGAACACTTGATGGCAACTTTAGAAAATTAAACCAATCAATGTTAATTATCGCTGATCAGAAAAAACCGCTGGCGATTGCCGGAGTTATCGGAGGAGAGGAAAGTCAGGTAACCGAGACTACCTGCGATGTCCTTTTGGAAAGCGCTTGTTTTTCCCCTTCCTCTATCAGAAGGACAACAAAATCATTTAATCTTTCCACGGAATCCTCCTTTCACTTTGAAAGAGGGGTTGATCCAAACGGAGTAGTTTTTGCCTTGAACCGGGCAAGTTGGCTGCTGGAAAAGGAATGTGAAGGCAATGTTGGTCAGCTCAATAGAGCAGGAAACTTCCTCAGAGGAGGAAGTTTCCTCTTTCCTTCTTGCAAATTAGAGTTGAGGAAGGAAAAGGTATCTCGCCTTTTGGGAATTGAAATTTCTACCGGGGAGATAAAAAGGATTTTGACTTCTCTAAATTTTAAAGTCTGGGAAAACGAAGATTTATTTGAGATTGAAATTCCGTCCTTCCGGCATGATATCACAGAGGAAGTAGACCTAATTGAGGAAGTTGCTCGCCTTTATGGCTATGAAAAGATTCCTGCCGGCATCCCGAAAGCAAAAATTACCCCTTCCTCTGAAAATAAACAAGAGAAAATTGCTTCTCGGGCAAGAAATATTTTAGTTTCTTTTGGACTCAATGAGGTGGTTGCTCCCAGTTTTTCTCCTTTTTCAGACGTGGAAGAGATAAAAATTGCAAATCCTTTAACGGTAGAGCAGAGTGTTTTGCGCACCAACCTTCTTGCCTCTCTTCTTTCTATTTTCTCCCACAATGTTAATCAGGGGAATAAAAAAATGGGATTTTTTGAGTTGGGGAAGGTTTATCTGCAAAAGGATAATTGCCTACGGGAAAAATTAATGCTTTCCATCGGTCTTTATAATTCCGGAAATTTCTTTGATTTAAAGGGAATTCTGGAGGAACTTCTAAAGAGAACAGGAATTTTAGGCTGCATCGTAAAAGATTTCAATCATCGTCTTTTGGAGGAGGGGGCATCCGCCGGGATTTTTGTAAATAACAAACTTATAGGTTATTTTGGAGCGCCCAAGAAAAATCTTACGTCCTCAATGAAATTGAAAGGAGAAATTTATCTGGCAGAATTGGATTTTGAACTTTTAACTGAATTTGCCTCTTTTGAAAAAGAATTTAAACCATTGCCAAAATATCCTAAGATTAAACGTGATTTGTCGATTATTGTTGATGAGGAAATTGATTGGGAGAAAATATCCGAAACAATCAAAGATGTTTCTAACCTTATTAAAAAAGTTGAAATTTTTGATGTCTATAAAGGCGAAGAAATTCCCTCCGGTTATCGGGGATTGGCTATTTCTATTCTTTATCAGTCTTCCGAAAGGACCCTTACTAAAGGAGAGGTTGATGAAGTTCAGGGGAAGGTAGAAAAAAGATTAAAAGACTGCTATAAAATAGAAGTAAGGGGTTGTTTAACAACCCCAAAAGGCAAATGAGAGAGAAAGGTAAAGTAGAAATTACCATTTTCGGAAGTAAATATATTTTGGAAGGCGATAAGGAATATGCGAGCAGATTGGCTGATTATATTAACCAAAAAATAAATGAAAGGTTAAAAATGTCTCCCGACTTTTCTTCTCTTAAACTGGTGGTAACGACACTTTTATCAGTTAGCGATGAACTTTTTACTTTAAAAGATAAGAGAATAAAAGAAAAAATGGAAAGTAAGTATGCCCAAAAGAAGGTTGACGAGTTGATAGAATCGGTGGGGAAAAAAGCAGAAGAATTAGATCGCCATGTTGACAGAGATTGAAAAAATGGCTATAATAATGAGTTAATTGCGGGGTGGAGCAGTGGTAGCTCGTCAGGCCCATAACCTGAAGGTCGTAGGTTCAAATCCTACCCCCGCTACTTACTTATGTTTAAAGGGAAACGGGGTATTGCTATTGATTTGGGAACAACTAGTGTTAAAGGGTTATCCTTGGCTAAAACTTCAAGAGGAGTTGAATTAACTGGTCTGGATATCCTTCCGGTTTCTTTTGCCTCTCCCGAAGACAAAAAAAAGACCTGGAGCAAGGCAGTTCAGGCTCTTATTGGGAAAACGCGAGCAAGCCATATCGTTATTTCCCTTCCGGGGAGAGAAGTTTTAACCAGGATTGTTTCTCTTCCTCTTGTTGCCTCAGGTAAAATTAAATCAATGCTTCAATATGAGGTGCAACATCAGCTGCCTTTTCCTTTAGATGCCGTTGTTTGGTCCTATCAGATTCTTTCCCAAAAAGAAAAAATAAATTTACTGGTAGGCGCAGTCAAAAAAGAACTGATCAATAATTTGTTAAATCTCTTTATTAATCTGAAGGTAAAAATAGATTTTGTTGATGCCGATACGTTTGCTCTTTTGAACGCCCTTAAATTCTCTCCGAATTTCGAAAGGGATAAAACGATTGCTTTTTTAGAAATGGGAGCAGAAAGCAGTAATCTTCTTATTTGTCATAATGAGCAGGTGCTGATCAGGTCCTTGACCAATTCCGGAAATGCGTTTACTTCTGCAATTAAAGAGATATCTAAAATAGAATTTTCTGAAGCCGAGGAGAAAAAAATCAAAGAAGGCAAGACTGTTTTTCCCGCTCTTTCGCCAATTTTAGAGAATTTAATTACTGAAATTCAGAATTCCGTTGATTACTGGAGATTTACGCAGAAGGGACCTGAAATAGGGAAATTTTTTCTTGCCGGGGGAAGTAGCCGGTTAGCAGGTTTAAAAGATTTCTTGGCTGAAAAATTAAGGGTAGAAGCGGCTCTTTTTAATCCCTTTGCTAATATTTATTGCTCTTCCCGATTTGAGGAGGAAACGGAGAAAGAAAACTCCTGTTTAGCAGTAGCGGCGGGTCTTGCTCTTCGCCAAATATAAAAATATGACGGAAACGTTTGTAAATATCAATCTGTTGCCTTCGGAGTTTATCCAAGCTGAAGAAACCAGAGAAAATAAACCTTATCTCTATCTATCCTCTTTAATGGTAGTCCTTCTGGTTATAACTCCCTTTCTCTTTTTAAAGCAGGAAAATATCCTTAAACAATATGTTCTTGAAGAAGCGAATTTTTCGTTAAAAGAATATGAGAAGTATAAACCCAAAATTAAGGAAGTTGAAGAAAAAATTAATGAGTTAAAAGAAAAAAAGAAAGCCTTTAGAATAGTGATGGGAAAGCGCTCAATTTGGTTAGCCAGACTCTTAGATATTGGAAAAACTTTGCCCAGCAGAAGTATTTATCTCACTAATTTTTCCCCAGCCACCGGAAATCTTGAAATTAAAGGTGAGATTTCCCTAACTCATATGAAAACGGCATTTGATGACCTGCGCAATTTTGCTCTGCGTCTGAATAAATTAGATTATCTTGAAGAAGCTGTAGTTACCCAATGTGATCGGGATAAAACAAAAGAGAAATTAGTTTTTGCGGTTACTTTAAAAATAAAAGAATAAAAAAATAAAATGGAACCACGAATTAACACGAATGAACACGAAAAATAGTCATTGCGAGGTCATAGACCGAAGCCCCGAAGGGGTCCCATTGGGACAATCTCAAAATTGGATTGCCACGGACGCTGTGCGACGAATAAGGAGCACGAGATAGCGTCGGGTGCGAGATGTGAGCACCCTGCCTGACGAAGCGATAGATGAGGAGACCTTCAGTCGCTCGCAATGACAGTTGCACTATCAGTTTTTTATTCGTGTGTATTCGTGGATAAAAAATCATGAATTTTTTACAGAAAAATTATTATTACGTAATCGCCATCCTTCTGGTTGTAGGCGTTACTATCGGCGGTCTTTATCTAATCCAAAATTTAAGGAAAGCGAATGGATCTCTGGTTAAAGAAATCGAGGAAAAACGAGCCGAACTCAGGGAATATGAACTTCAACCGGAAAAAGCTCCTACCGTCGGACTATTGACCGAATTAAGTCGGGAAAAGAATGCTTTAGAGTCAGAGTATCAAACTCTGGAAGAGAAATTTCAAGCCTATGCCGATTTTAATCTACCTAAAGGAGAAAAATTTCCCAGCCTTTATTTTAAAGAGATTCTTTATGTCACCCTGGATAATCTTGTTGAAAAAACAGAAAAGAAAGGAGTAAAGATTCCTTCCTCAATCGGGTTTTCGGAAACTGGTCTTCCGCCAAACGACCAAATTCCGGATCTTCTATTACAACTTGATGTGGTAAAAAAATTATTAGATGTTATTATTGAAAGCAAAATCTCTACGGTTAACTCTCTTGCTCCTGGATCGCCTGCTTCAGTGGCTTTCTACAAGGAAATTCCGATGGATTTAACCATTAGTGATAAGAATTTCAATATTGCCAAGTTCTTAGAAGAACTGGGGAAGAGTTCTTCCATCTTTATTTTGGATGCTCTTACCCTTACCAAGAAGGGAGATATCTTAGAAGCAAAATTAAAAATAAAAGCAATGGTGCGGGAAAAGTAGGCTCGGAAGTTTCCTCCAGCGGCACGTTCATCAAACCCAGCGAGTTTGATTTCACTCTGGTAAATCTGCTCGCTCCCCAGCACTTATTCCAGAAGGTAGTGAGGGCTTCCGAAATAAGTGCTGGAACCGTGCCCGCGAGCATCTTTAAAGGCCGTTTACAGGGAACATTCCTCGCCTTAGTGGGTTAGTGGGAAAGAAATACAAGGAGGAGACAGATGGAATTTGAAATCGGTTATCTGTTAGCTTTGGTGGTTATTAGTTTGGGTATCCTGGGAGTAATTTTGGCGTTGATGATTGGAGAGATAAACAGGGGAAAATCTCTTCTTGCTCTAATCCTTTCTCTAATTATTCTGGGATTAGGGGCTTACTATTACTACGAGATTGGTCTGGTTCAAAGAAAAAAGGGTGGTGAGACTTTCAATCAACTTAACGCCTTGATTCGAGTCTACTGTCCTCTGGAGACAGAATTGCCAGAAAAATAATCAATTGCCTGGAATTTTCAAAATTGTAGCGGTGCGATTCATCGCACCAATAAGAACGTGGCATAAATGCCACCGCTACAGGTTCGCACCGAAGGTACGTTAATTTATTGTATGGAATTTCAAAGTTCCCCCTCACCTTATATCCTCTCCCCGAGGGGAGAGGGAAGGGGTGAGGGGGCTAATTTACCATTAAGTAAGGATATGAAGATGCAGACCGTCAATCGGCAGGAAAAGAAGAGAAAACTCCTTGATTTCTTAGAGGCAAAAAAGGAAGAGAGGAAGACTATTAGCCGAAAGAGGAAAGAGGCGATTTTAGCCGCAGAGAAAGAAAAGGAAAAAATTAGGCTTCGAGCCTCCGTTAAAAAAGAATTTCTTCAAAAGGAAAAGGGATTCTCTGTAGCAAAAGCAGCAATCTCTCGAATAGAAAAAAAGGAGAAACTTCTCCAATTTATAAAAGAGAGAAAAGAGAAATTTGCCAGGATAAAAAACCCCCGGCGAAAAATTTCTCTAACCGCAAAACCTCTCCTTTTCTTAACCAGGATTAAGAAAATTCCCAAAACTACTATCCTGAAAGCGAAGGAGATAACGAAAAAAACACTTCCGGCAAAAAAGACTATTCTTGCTGTTCCACAAGCACCTATTAAAGTTTCTCCAGCGGCGAAATCCGGGGAAAGGGCAACCAAACCTGATGCGCCAATTTCCAAAAAGGCCGCGAAGAAAGAGATTGCCGTATCGCAAAAGATAGAATGGAAACCTTTCTTGAGAAGATATACCGTAAAGATTTTTTTCTTCCTTCTCCTTTTAGCCTGGGCCGGAGAAATTATTTTTTTTGGCTCAAAAATTTATTTTAGGAAGGAAAAACCCGAGGATATAATTCCCGCAGAAAAACAATTATTTTCTCAGAAAAAAAGTGAGAAAAGAGAGACCGAAGAGGCAAAAGTTTTTGCCGTTCCTGAGATAAAAATAGCCGGAGAAAGGGACCCTTTCTCAAATGACTTGTTTAGAATGGAGGTATTAATGGCTACCAGGAAGCCAGAAGTCATTCCTTTTAAATCGATTATTAAACCAGAGGTGGAAAAACCGGTAGAGATACCTCCGCTTATTCCTGAGGGAGAGAAAATTTCTTCTTTAGCCAGGGTGGAAAGACCTGAGGTTACTGAAATTTCTTTACCCAAACCGGTTTGTCCGTTAAAATATCGCGGAAGTTTAGAAATTGCGGGAATGGAATATCTCTTTGTTGAAGGAGAAAAAAACCATCAGGCAACCATCGGTGATATAATAGAGGGATATCGCCTCTTTAATAAGGTTGGAGATATAGCGTATCTTTCGAAAGATGGCAACATCTTTCAAATCAGTAAGCAAACTCTTTCCTGCCCTCTTCATTATCGCGGAAGGTTGATTATGGATGGAAAGGAATATCTCTTCCTGGAAGGAAAGAGAACGTATCGGGTATTATTAGGGGAGAGTGCCGAAGAATATCAGGTGATCAGGCGAATTGGCAATATTCTTTATCTCCTGAAAGATAATAATATTTTTGAACTCAAGGAGGAATGAATTATACAACCACAGATGGACGCAGATAAACACAGATTAAAAGA
>PFWI01000250.1 GCA_002791075.1 bacterium (Candidatus Ratteibacteria) CG_4_9_14_3_um_filter_41_21
TAATTATGACGAAGTAGTGAACTTTTTTGATAAACAAAAGAAAATAGCACCAGTTGTAAAAAATATTGTTTCTGCTATGCCAGAAACAATAAACAATTATGCCGCTGTCAAAGCTTACTACAAAGATAAAATGATAAAAACTCCCATGAGTCAAGCACGGATGGAGTCATCGGCAAAGATGAATATAATCGATCCTGTAACAAAACAAACAATTAAGACAGGAACAATGGAAGAAATGGGAAAAATATATGAGGAAATAACGAAAGAATTAGGAATGAAGTCAACAGGATGGGATAGAATACCTGTGATAATACCTCAAACGATAATTACAAAAGAAAATTTCCCCAACGCATATAATTTGCTTAGCAAAATTAAAGGTTATCAAAACATGAAAGAGATAAATTTGTCTCCTAAAAAAATAAAACAGACATTAATTACTATATATTCACACATGTATAAATTTAAGGCTGATGCGAAAATTCAGAATGATGCAATTAAGGAATTGGAGACGGTTTATGGTAGGATGACAATAAAAAAACCTATAGGAGATGGATTGATAGATATAAAAAACGCATTGGATAGAGGAGAAATAGCACCTGATGAATACGATGTGTTGCAAGCCGTCTTAAAAGGATTAAAAAATGAAAACATTACCGCTAAAATTGATTTTAGCGGATTAGATGATAGTTATGATTTGTCTAAAAACTTATTGAATGTTAAAAACATTTCGGCTTTTACGCATGAAGTAGGTCATTATGGATTTTTCAATATTTTGACAGGAGAGGAGAGAGTAGCATTTCATGCGGATATGGTTAAGAAATTTTATGGTACAAAAGAATCAATGTCGGCATATTTAGCAAAGGCAAACACACAAAGAGTTTCAAGCAATAGTGCTGATAGTTTCGCTGAATATTTCGCTGAACAATTCTCCCAATATATCCATACAGGAGTTTTATCAGAAACACAGCATACAACATTAGTCCAAAAACTTATAGGCTTTATAAGAGAGCTTTATAATAATTTAAGAAATAAAA
>PFWI01000172.1 GCA_002791075.1 bacterium (Candidatus Ratteibacteria) CG_4_9_14_3_um_filter_41_21
TGTTTTAAAAGGAAATTCCTATAGAATCGAGGTAAATGTTTTTTACTTTACTATACTATGAAAAATTATCGCTACCGTTGGGGATTGGCAGTGCTTCTTTTATTGGTAACCGGTTTTCGCCTCTGGTATATTCAGCAAATACCTATCTCGGCCGACGAAGCCTATTTCTGGCAATGGTCGCGCCATTTAAGCCTTTGTTATTACGACCAACCCCCGATGATTGCCTACTTTATCTTCCTTTTTACCCATTTAGGGCGAAGCAATCTTCTTTTTATCAGATTATTAGCTCCCTTATTTATGGCCGCGACCTCTTTAGTAATGCATTTTTTAGCCCGGGATATTTCGGGAAAAGAGGAAATCGGGTTTGCTTGTGCAAGCCTGGTTCTTATTACCCCGGTATTTGCTCTGGGAGCTCTTCTTGCCCTGGTGGAAGCCCCGCTTACCTTCTTCTGGATTCTTACACTTTATTTTGTCTATCAGGCAGTCTGCCGAAATCGGCACTCCTGTTGGTATGCGGCAGGCGCGAGTTTAGGATTAGGAATGTTGACCAAATATCTTATCCTTCTTCTGGTCCCTTCGATTTTTCTTTTCCTTCTTTCTTCTCCAAAGAACCGGCAGCATTTTAAATCAAAGAAATTATGGCTTTCTCTCCTCATCGCTCTTTTTATCTTTTCTCCGGTAATTTTCTGGAATGCCAAACACCATTGGGTAAACTTTATCTTCAATTTCACCCAAAGGCATTCCTCCGCATCCCTCTCCCTCCACCCGCAGTATTTTGGGGAATTTCTCGCCGGACAGGCCGGAATTATCTCCCCTCTTCTCTTCATCCTTCTTCTCTATGCGATTATTATCGGCGGGGAGCAAGGGATGAAGGAGAGAAACAATAAACTGCTCTTTCTGTTTTTTGGTTCAGCCACTACCCTTTTTCTCTTTGCTGTTTATAGTCTTTTTGATAGGCCTTCCCCCCACTGGCCGGCCAACGCATATCTGAGCGGTTTTATCCTGCTCTTTTTGGTTCTTCATCAGATAAAATGGAAAAAGGCTTTCTCTGTTTTGCTCGTGGTGGCAACTTTTTTCAGTCTTTCCTTTACCGTAATCTTGCATCTCCTTCCTCTCCGACCAAATATTTTGGACCGTTTTATTCGGGAGAAAAACGCTGAAGAATCCAATGAATTCATCAGTTTCCTATCCAACTGGCCCAAAACACTGGGAGAAAAAATCGGTGAAATAAAAGAGGAGATGGAAAAGAAAAATAAAACTTTTATCCTTTGCCGGGGTTTTGCTTTAGCCGGTTATTTATCTTTTTATACCCCAAAACAGGAAGAAACTTATTGTCTCTTCCAGGAAACTCTTCAAGGCCAGGCCTATCGCTATTGGCAAAATTTAAATGCGCATAAAGGAGAAGATGCGCTCTATATGGAAACCGGAGAAAAATCCGCTTATCTGGAAAGATTAAGAAATGCTTTTATCACGATTAAAAAAGAGCCGCTCTTCATTATTTCTAAAGACGGCAAGATTATCAAAAAAATTTCTATCTACCGCGCTTATAATTTCCAGGGGAGCGAGTTTATCTCTGATTAATCAGGCTGGCGAGATAACCGGCGCCAAAGCCATTGTCAATATTGACCGTGGCAACATTGGGGGAGCAGGAATTTAGCATGGTTAAGAAAGCGGCAATTCCTTTCAGGTTAGCACCGTAGCCCACTGAGGTGGGTAAAGCAATAACCGGAGTTCTTGCCAAGCCTCCTACTACCGCCGGCAAAGCGCCTTCCATCCCCGCAACCACAATCAAAACTTTTGCTTTTTGAATGACTTTTAAATGGTCAAAGAGACGGTGGATTCCTGCCACTCCCACATCGTAAACTTTCACAACCTTGTTTCCCAAAACCTCAGCAGTGGTTACCGCTTCCTCGGCTACCGGGATATCGGAGGTCCCCGCAGAAAGAACCAGGATTAACCCTTTTTTGTTTTTGGGCATTTTTTTTGCCAAAATTTGACCCTCTTTAAAGTAACGAAGATGAGGGAAACGCTCTAAAATCTTCCTGGCTGGCTCAGAAGCCAATTTAGTTACCAAAAAGTTCTTCTCTATTTTATCTATTTTCCCGATAATCTTTTCCAATTGTTCGATGCTCTTCCCTTTTCCCAGGATTACCTCGGGAAAATTCTGACGCAGACTCCGGTGGGTATCAAATTTGGCAAATCCGAGGTCAAGATAAGGGAAATTTTTTAATTGAACCAGGGTTTCCCGGAGAGAAATTTTTCCTTTCTGCAAATTGAGAAGAAGTTTTTTAAATTCTTTTTGATTCACTTTGACTTCACTACTAAAATTCTGAGCAGGTCTGCCGCATCCTCAATCCGGTCGCTGACATTTTCCACCGCTTCAATAATCTGAAAGAGAAGAAGTTGAGGAGCTGCTAAATCCGTAGCAAAAAGAATCCCCAGAAGTTCTCTCTTCTGGTCATCCGCTTTCTCCTCTAATTCTTCTACCGCAGAACAATTGGAAAGAGCCGTTTCCAAATCATCACGAATCAGAGATTCCGTGGCTTCATTCAGCTTTTCCATCTCTTCAACTATAAAATCGCTATCCTTCCGAAGTCCCTGGATAAGGTTAGCCAGCAGGTCAGGTTTGCAGAATTCTAAAAGCCGCCCCACCCCTTTGGCCCAATCGGCAATGCTGTCCAATCTCTTGACAAAATTCATCAAGTCCTCTCGATCCAGAGGGAGAAGCAGCCCTTCGGAAAGGTCCTTCATCATTTGCCTTCGGAGTTCGTCCCCCTCCCTTTCCGCGGTTTTTAACTCCTCAATGGCTTTATCCTTCAGGGACATATCCCCTTTCTCCAAAGCGTGGAAAGCATCGCTTAATTTCTCCACCGCCACAATAACTTTAGCAAGGTGCGCCCGGCTATGTTCCAGAGCCATTTTCTCCTCCCTTTTTCCCAACCAGGCAAAGATGTTTCTACTTTTTCCCATAATCCCCTCCCTATTTTAACCACGAATTTATCGAATTTTACGAATTAAATAATATATTCTTTTAGTTCTTAAATTCGAGCTATTCGTGTAATTCGTGGTTGCTATTTCAATAACAAAACTATCTTGAGAATAAAAAAAGCCAATAATCCGGAAACTAAGGGTGTAGCCAACCAGGCCAGGAAGATATCCCGGATGATTCGTTTATTTAGTGTTTTTATTCCTTCAATTAGACCCACTCCGACTACCGCTCCGATAATGGAATGCGAAGTAGAGACCGGGATGCCAAAGACAGTAAAAAGATTAATGTTAACTGCCGCAGCAATCTCTACTACCACCACCATTAAAGGAGTGAGGCGCGTAATTCCGGAGCCTACCGTTTCAATAACCTTATATCCCCAGGTAACGATGCCAATAATGATGGCAACAGCGCAGATAATTGTAGCAGGAAGGAGACTTATCCTTCCTATCCCTACAAGCACACCGCTGGCATTAGCCACATCGTTCGCTCCCCAGGTAAAAGCCATATAGGCGCTGGTCAATAAAATCATAACTCTCAAGAATTGGTCCTGCCAGGCCGAAGGAATTAGCCTCGGGAAAAGCCTTTTAGCCAGGAAATAGAGAAAATAACTAAAAAGAGCCGCGCTAAAAGGGGTTAAAATCCAGCAAATAAAAATATCGCCTAATTTACTCCAGACTACCGGTGCTCTGACCGCAACCCCGGCTCCGGCTACCGCACCAACAATGGCGTGAGAAGTGGAAACCGGCAGTTTCTTGTAAGTAGCAAAGGTAACAAAAAGAGCCGCTCCCAAAATGGCCGCGAGGGCCAACAAAACTCCTAAATGAGGTTCCAGACGGTTTAAAGGAACAATTCCCTTGCCAATTGTCTTGGTAACGTGGGAACCAAGAAGGAGCGCACCTAAGAAACTAAAAACGCTGGTAATAATAATGCCTTCTTTCAGGCTCATTTTGCCGGAGCCGACATCCGCTCCGACACAATTGGCCGCGTCATTAGCGCCTATATTCCAGCCAATATAGAGCGCAAAAAGAATAATAATAAAAAATATCATTTAATGAGTACTCCGGCATATCCTACCACTTCGGATCGGTCGCCGGTTATCGCGCCACTGGTCTGATACCTTACTAATTCTGCTTCTTTTGCTCCTAATCTTTTAACTGCCGCAAGCATTACCGCTACCGGAGCTATTCCGCACATTGAGATATTTTTCTCCCTGACCCTTTTAAACAATTCTTTTTCATCCAGTTCTAAAATTGCTTTCAGGGCATAAGTATCCTTTTCCCGGGCACTCTCTTCCGATTCATAATGGGTCATATCCGAACTGGCGATCAGTAAGGTTTTTTTCTTTTGCCGCAATAAGGTTTCTGCTATTTCCTCCCCAATCCTGAGCAAGTCTTCATCATTTCCCATAGAGAGAATAATCGGGAGAATCTTAAAGTTGGAAGAAAGCATCTGAAGAAAAGGGATTTGCACTTCCAGGGAATGTTCATATTGATGGGCAGAAATATCTTCTTTGAGATAACCGGAGCTTTTTAGCATTTCCTTAGCTAAAGAGCTTTCTATCTCCACCTGCCCTAAAGGCGTTTTCCAGGTTCCTTCAGCCATTAGAGAAAATGGCTTGCCAGCTCCGGTATGATTTGGTCCCAGAAGAATAATGGTCTCCGGTAATTTAACCCTGGCGTAGACCGCCCCGGCAACCGGGCCCGAATAGACATAGCCGGCATGAGGAACGATAATACCGTTGGCCTTTTCCTTCTCTAAATTACTTTTTAAGTAAAAAGAGAGGGTTTTTTTCAACTGCTCGGGTTCCGCAGAATAAAATTGACCGGCAACTACCGGTTCCCGAACCAAATTTCCCATATATTGGGACGCAGATTTACGCAGATAACATCAGGATAAAATCAGGAAACAGGAATAAGAATTAAATAGTAGTGGTCGAGCTTGTCCCGAAGGGATCCCTTTGGGACTCGACTATTTTAAGCAGAGTGAACTCTGCCACTACATTCTATGCTTTTAATCTGCGTGTATCTGCGTCCAAAATCTTAATTTATAGTTTTTACTTAATTTTTCTTTTTCAGCTCTGCTTCAATTACCTCTACCGACTTGGTTGCTTCTTCCTGGGAAGCAGCGACAAAAATTACTACATCTTTTTCTCCGGCTTCAAATTCTTTTTTAATTGTTTCCTTATCCTCTTTGGAAATTCCGTATTTAGGAAGTTCATCCGTAGAGATAAACCCTTTAGCGCCGGTTGCTTCCACTTTCTTTTGAAGGTCAGTGGCAAGTAATTCCTTCTCTAAGAGCACCCCTACAAAATTTTCCACTTTTGTTCCCACCACTGCTCCTCCGGAATCTACAATCCCTTTAATTAACTTGGAATTTGTGGACTTAAAGAGTCCGGTTATCTCCTTCATTTTCTGCTCACCTCCCTAGAACTTAGCCCCCTCACCTCCATCCTCTCCCCTTGGGGAGAGGAAACATAGATGAGGGGGAACTTTGAAATTCCATACAAGAACTTAACCACAAAGCCACCAAGACTCAAAGAGCACCAAGAAAAACTAAAATAGCAACCACGAATTACGCGAATTAATCGAATT
>PFWI01000266.1 GCA_002791075.1 bacterium (Candidatus Ratteibacteria) CG_4_9_14_3_um_filter_41_21
TCATTGTGAGGCCGAAAAGGCCATGGCAATCTCATGAGATTGCTTCGCCCGCCTCAGGCGGACTCGCAATGACAACAAGGTGCACGTCATTGCGAGCGACTGAAAGGAGCGTGGCAATCTCGTATCTTCCTGCTTTCCTGTTTCTGTGGTAAAATGTCCTTATGCCAACTACCAGAAAAGTTCTCCTTTATCTTTTTCTCTTTCTCTCTCCGCTCGCTTTCTGCAAATGGACCTATGACTATACCATCTTTAAACTGATTCTGCCCCAGATTTTTTTTCTCTTTATTGCCATAACATTTTTTTTAGAGAAAAAAAATGTTAGGTATCACAAAACTCTAACTATTCTCCTTTCGCTGTATCTTCTTATCAACGTCCTTTCTTTTCTTATTAATCCCTTTCATTATCTTAGTTACCCCTATATGATGAAACTATTAACCTATTTTTCCATCTTCCTTTTAACTGTTAATTTACCCTCCCCTCTATCCCCTCCCCTTGAGGGAGGGGAAGGTAGGGGAGGGGGTTATACTAAAAAAATCTTCTTCTTTTTATTTGCTTCCGGCGCGCTTCTTTCCTTCTGGGCGGTCAGTGATTTTTATAAATTTGGGCTGGTTAATGCCGGATTTGGCAACAAAAATTTTTTTGCCGGCTATATTATTTTTCTTATTCCTTTAGTATTGAGTCTTGCTTTTGCTCCCCCCCAGCAGCCCCCTCACCTCTTATCCTCTCCCCTGGGGGGAGAGGAAGGGAAGGAGAGGGGGAAAATTTACAACAAAATCATCCTCTTTCTCCTTTTTCTCCTCTATTCCTTTGCCCTCGTTCTTACTAAATCCCAGGCGGCTTATTTAGCCACATTTATATCCATTCTGTTTCTTTTCATTTTATACTCCAGAAATAGAAAAATAGCCTTGCTTAAGACCTTTTTTATTTTATTTTTCTTATTTCTTATTTCTTATTTCTCTAATTTCTATTTTGTCGACCAGATTACCGGAAATGTCAGGTTTTTGGTCTGGAAAGGGACGCTAAAAATGATTAAAGTCCATCCTTTTTTAGGTTGGGGACCGGGAACCCTTAGCCTTCATTACCCCAATTATAGATTGCCGGACTATTTCTTGCAGAAGGCGGTTGCTCCCATCACCGACCATGCTCACTGCGAATATTTGGAGATTCTTGCGGAGAGCGGGGTTTTTGGGCTTTTTCTTTTTATTTCATTTATTTTTTTTATTTTTAGGGAGGGATTTAAATATCACCCTCCCCATTATCCCCTCCCCTTGAGGGAGGGGAAGAGAGGGGAGGGGGAAAGAGCAATTATTATCGGCCTTTTATCCGGTATCCTGGCAATTCTTATGGATAATCTCCTCTCCACGAATCTTCGGCAATCATTTACTCCCATCCTTCTCTTCTTTGCGCTGGGATTGGTGGTGTCTTATTCTAAAGGAAAAATGAGAGACCCTTCGCCGAAGGCTCAGGGTGACACCCGGAAATTTTCTTCTCGGTTTTCTGCTTTAATTTTCTCTTTGCTCATCTTGTTTCTTTCTCTGGCTGGTTTTAATACGGTAAGGAAGGATGTGGTTGCGGGCTTTTATCTTAAAAAATCCCTGGAAGCAAGATTAAAGAAAAATTTTCCTCAATCTATTGCTTATTATAAAAAGACCATTTCCATTGATAAATTCAATCCTATTGCTTATTATAAACTTGCTTTTGCCTACGGGGTCTTAAAAAAGTACGATCAGGCGCTTTCCACCTATGAAAAACTTTATCCCCTTTCTCCCCATTATGCGCAGATCGATAAAAATATGGCGGTTCTCTATTACACCGAGGGGCGTTTGAGTGCATCTTTGTCCTACTTTCGGCAAGCGGAGAAACTTAATCCCTATGATGTTGACGTTCTTTGCTCTATTGCCTCAATTTTCATCATTAAGAAAGAATTCCCGAAAGCGAAATTCTATCTGAAAAGGGTCTTAGCACTTGATGCAAAAAACTCATATGCTTTAAGGAACTTGAAAAAAACAGGAAATTAGAGTAAGATAACATTATGGCAAAAATATGTTCAATTTGCGGTAAAAAACCGCAGAGCGGAAATTTAGTCAGCCATTCTCATCGAAAGACCAGGAGAGCCTGGCTACCAAATCTGCAAAAGGTTAGATTGGAGAAGGGTGCAAAAAAAATCTATCTCTGCACCAAGTGCCTTAAGAAACAATGATCTTGATTGCATAGGAATTTCCTTTTTCTAACCACGAATTAACGCGAATTACTCTAATTCGTAAAATTCGATAAATTCGTGGTTTTATAACTTGAGATTGCCACGCTCATTTTATTCGCTCGCAATGACAATGCTGGGGGGTCATTGCTCATTTTATTCGCTCGCAATGACAATGCTGGGGGGTCATTGCGAGGCATAGCCGAAGCAATCTCATTTTTTTACACTTTGGACTCGCAATGACCACTATTCTTTATATCCTTTAAATTTAATTGGATGCGTTTTATTCCCTGCCAATCATTTATATTAGGATAATAGGCAGCGTCAACAACCTCACCCGGAGAAAGGTCAACTGTTTTTGCCATGCCAAAACCGGCGGCTTCTAAATAGGTTCCTTTCCCCATCCCATCCACCGGATGGCAGCCCTCCTTCAACCAACAAAAAAGATGCTCGGGATTTTTTCTCAAAAAATTTCCTACTATTAGATTTCGGGACGCGAAAACAGGGCGTGGATTTCCGCGTCCGAAGGGAGCCAGCCCTTTTAAGTCATCAAGAAAAGAAGGTGTAATTTCCTGCAGGGAAAGCAACGAATCAATACTAATTTTTTTCTTGAAGTCATCTTCAGAAATGGACCTTCTTGCCTCTTCTTCCAACCTCTTTTTAAATTGAGGAATCTTTTCTTTCTTTAAGGTTAAACCAATGGCGAGTTTGTGCCCTCCACAGGAAAGGAGCAAATCTTTGCACCTTTTTATGGCAGAAAAAAGATGGAAATTTTCAATTGACCTTCCCGAGCCCTTTGCAATTCCTTTTTCCAGACAGAGAACAATGGTGGGTCGATAAAATTTCTCCACAACCTTACTTGCTACAATTCCTGCCACTCCGGGATGCCATCCTTCTTTGATAAGAACAATGGAGTAACTTGAGTCCAGTTTCTCTTTTTTAATTAAATCGCATGCCTCTTTAAACATATCTTTTTGAATTTCCTGGCGCTCCTGATTTTGTTTATCTAATTTTTTAGCGATGGTATTTGCTTTTTCATAAGATTTAGTCGAAAGTAGTTCAACCGATTCTTTTGCTGAGGCAACTCTGCCGGCAGCATTAAGCCGTGGTCCCAGGAGAAAACCAACATGATGGGGATTAATTTCCTGGTCGGTCAGTTTTGAAACCCGGAGCAAGGCCTTTATTCCCTCCTTCTTTGATTCTTTGATTTGTTTTAACCCTTCTGTTACTAAAATTCTGTTTTCTCCTGTTAGGGGTACCAAATCTGCAATTGTGCCCAGAGCAACCAGGTCAAGGTGCTGGCTCAAATCACCCCCCGTGGCAGAATTTCCTTTTAATGCTTGTATCAGTTTATAGGCAACGCCAACACCTGCCAAATATTTTAATTCCTCCGGGCATTCGCCGACCATCGGGTCAATAGTAACCAGAGATTCTATCCTTTTTCCCTCTTCGGGAAGGTGATGGTCGGTAATAATGATGTCAATCCCTAAACTTTTAGCGAAAAGAATCTCTTCACTATTAGTAATACCACAATCAACGGTAATGATTAAACTCACCTTTTGTGCGTGCGCTAATTTTAGTGCTTCCTTATTAAGACCATAACCCTCAGTTAGCCGATTCGGGATATAGAAAAGACTCTTTAGTCCTAATTCTCTAAAAAACGAAAGAAGGAGAGCGATTGAAGTAACTCCGTCAACGTCATAGTCTCCGTAAATGAGAATTTTTTCTCCCTTCTCTTTTGCCGCTTTTATTCTTTCTACGGCTTTTTCCATTCCGGCTAAAAGAAATGGGTTAGCTAAATCATTAAAAGAAGGATGGAGGAATTTTTCGGCTTTATTTTTGGTGGTTATCCCCCGGTTAATCAGAAGTCGGGAAAGAATTTCAGAGATGTTCAGTTCCCTGCTTAAGTTTTTAACCAAATCTTTATCGGCTTCTTTTATTTTCCAGATCATTATCTTTCTTTTCCATCTTTTTCCTTCCCCCTTTTTCCTTATAAATTCGTAGTTACGTTTCCTTCCGAATCTATAAGAAAATAGGAGAGATTCAGTTTTTGCAGAATTTTTTCTCCCTTTTCTCTCCCCATAACTATAAGTGCGGTAGCAAGACCGTCGGCAGTAACGGCTTCCGGGGCAATGATGGTTACGCTAGCAAGTTCGCAAGCAGATTTTCCGGTTCTAAAATTAATGATATGCCCTGGTCTTTCGTAATTGCCGGAGGTACAAACCGCTTGATTCTTTACCTTTATTGTTTTAAAGATTTCTTTCTTGTGGAATGGATTTCTGATAGCAATGCTATAAATTTTTTCCCCAAAGACTTTAAGGTCTCCTCCGGCATTGACTACACCTTTTTTTATTCCTTCTTTTTGAAGAAGTTTAACGGTTTCGTCAACGATGTATCCCTTGGCAATTCCGCCAAGGTCCAAACGCATTCCTTCCTCGGCAAGTTTTACTCTTCTACCTTTCTCCTCAATAATAATTTTTTTATAACCGCCGGAAGAATATGCAGGGTTAAACGCTCCATCGGTTAACTGACTATAGAAAAGAGCCATCTTTAACAAGGAGAGAAGTTCCGGGGATATTTTCACCCATTTGCCTGCGCTCTTATTAATTCGGTAGAGGTCATTTCCCGCCTGGTAATAACTTAGACTTTTTTCTTTTTTCTTTATTTCCCTGAAGGCAAGGCTAAGGGCTTTTCTTGCTTTTGGGCGGTTTTTCTCAATAACGGTAATTTCGACCTGGGTTCCTAAAAGGAAATCCGATTTTTTGAAAGTTCTTTCCCCGCAACCGGAAAGGAACAGTAAGAATAACAGACCGATAAAGTAAAAATTTTTCTTAATCACCGATGACCACGTCGTTTTTTTAGCCTTATCAATTCTATTTTAGCCTCTTTTAAAATTTCCCGGGCAAATTTATCCGGATAACCTTCGACAATAAAAATTCTTTTAATTTCGCTGTTGGCGAGCATCTTGGCGCAGGTGATACAAGGTTGGCAGGTAACATAAATATCGCTTCCTTCAAGGGAGATTCGGGAACCTGCTGCTTGAACAATAGCGTTTTGTTCTGCATGCAAGCCGCGGCAGAGTTCCTGTCTTTCCCCGGAAGGGATTTTTAATTTTTCCCGGAGGCATCCTATGTCCAGACAATGGCGAAGACCGCGGGGAGCGCCGTTATAACCGGTCGCCAAAATTCTCTTATCCTTGACGATGACTGCTCCAACTTTTCGCCGCAGACAGGTGGAACGGGTGCTTACAAGTTTAGCGATCGTCATAAAATAATCGTTCCAGGAAGGTCTTGTTTTTTTCATAAGTTTTTTATTCGTGTTCATTCGTGGCTAAT
>PFWI01000188.1 GCA_002791075.1 bacterium (Candidatus Ratteibacteria) CG_4_9_14_3_um_filter_41_21
TCAATTATTCCTTCCTTTGTCATACTTACCCCCATATCGGTCGGGGATTTATAGGTTAGGCCGGAAACCTTTTCTATTATTTTCTTCATTATGGCAAAATTTTCTATGTCTCGGTTGTAGTTGATAACTATTTTGTTATAAGTTTTTAAGTGGTAAGGGTCAATCATATTTTTATCTCCAATATCAGCAGTTGCCGCTTCATAAGCAAAATTTACCGGATGCTCAAGGGGAAGATTCCAGATCGGGAAAGTTTCAAATTTTGCAAATCCTGATTTTTTATTCTGTTTAAAATCATAAAATATCTGAGAAAGACAGGTTGACATTTTTCCGCTTCCCGGACCTGCTCCAGCCACTATTACTATCGATTTTTCTGTTTTTATGTAAGGATTTTTCCCGTATCCTTCCCGGCTTAATATTTTATCGATATCAGCAGGATAACCCTGAATTTCTGCTTGTAAATATGCCTTTATTTTTTGATTTTCCAGATACTTTTTCAATTTTAATGCTTGTTTTTCTCCGCTGAAACGATTGATGATTACGGCATTGACCTGAAGACTAAAGCGCCTCAAATCATTTATTGTTTTAATCGTCATGCTTTCGTAACTTAAGTTGAAATCGCCTCTGATCTTTCCTTGTTCGATGTCTTTTGCCGAAACACAAAAGATTATTTCTATCTTATCTTTAAGTTGTTGGAGAAGGAAAATTTTCGTATTAGGGTCGTAGCCTGGCAGGACGCGAGAAGCATGGAAGTCATAGCAAATCTTACCCCCAAATTCAAGGTATAATTTGCTCTTGAATTTTTTTACTCTTTTGAGGATCGCTGCAGTTTGCGCTTTTAAATATTTTTTGGTGTCAAAGCCGTTTTTCATATTTTTTAGAGAACCGCAAAGAATTTTTCTAACTCATAAGAACTAACCTGTCTCGTGTAATTATTCCATTCGATTTTTCTGTTCTTATGTAAGGATTTTTCCCGTATCCTTCCCGGCTTAATATTTTATCGATATCAGCAGGATAACCCTGAATTTCTGCTTGTAAATATGCCTTTATTTTTTGATTTTCCAGATACTTTTTCAATTTTAATGCTTGTTTTTCTCCGCTGAAACGATTGATGATTACGGCATTGACCTGAAGACTAAAGCGCCTCAAATCATTTATTGTTTTAATCGTCATGCTTTCGTAACTTAAGTTGAAATCGCCTCTGATCTTTCCTTGTTCGATGTCTTTTGCCGAAACACAAAAGATTATTTCTATCTTATCTTTAAGTTGTTGGAGAAGGAAAATTTTCGTATTAGGGTCGTAGCCTGGCAGGACGCGAGAAGCATGGAAGTCATAGCAAATCTTACCCCCAAATTCAAGGTATAATTTGCTCTTGAATTTTTTTACTCTTTTGAGGATCGCTGCAGTTTGCGCTTTTAAATATTTTTTGGTGTCAAAGCCGTTTTTCATATTTTTTAGAGAACCGCAAAGAATTTTTCTAACTCATAAGAACTAACCTGTCTCGTGTAATTATTCCATTCGATTTTTCTGTTCTCCAGTAATTTAGTAAAGATATGTTCTCCTAAAGTTTTCCGAAGCAGATTACTTTTCTCCGCTATCTTTATGGCTTCGTAAAGGCTTCCGGGAAGCATATCAATACCTGTGTGCTTTCGCTCCTCTTCGGTCATTTGATAAACATTTTGTTGGGTAGGGGGAGGAGGTTCGTACGCATTCTTAATGCCTTCTGCGCCGGCGGCTAACATTACGGCGAAAGTTAAATAGGGATTGCAGGCGGGGTCCGGAGAGCGGAATTCAATGCGCATCGCTTTTTCATCATGAGGTTGGTACTCGGGTACTCTGATGAGGTCAGAGCGATTTTTCAAAGCCCAGGTAAGATATACCGGCGCTTCATAACCTGGCACTAATCTTTTGTAAGAATTTACCCATTGATTGGTTACCACGGTAATTTCGGGGCTATGGCGCAGGAGACCGGCAATATACTGTTTAGCCGTCTTTGAAATATGATTCTTCTCTTTGGAGTCGAAAAAAACATTTTTATTCTCTCGAAAAAGGGATTGATGGGTATGCATCCCACTGCCATTCTCACCATAAATTGGTTTGGGCATAAATGTAGCATATGCTCCATGCTTTAAAGCAATTTCCTTTATCAAAAGCTTAGAGGTCATTATATTATCTGCCATTGAAAGAGTGTTGGTAAACTTGAGGTCAATTTCGTGCTGGCTTGATGCAACTTCGTGATGGCTGCATTCTGCTGATATTTCCATGCTCTCCAATGCCTGTATGGTTTTGTTACGGAGGTCACTGGCGACATCTGTCGGTGTAAGATCAAAGTAACTACCTCGGTCCAGCAACTGGGGTGGAAGAGTTGAATTTTTGAAATAGAAATATTCCAGTTCTGCGCCCATATAGGAAGTAAATTTCATCTGATCAGAAACTTCTTTGGTTATTTTTTTTAGGATCCAACGGGGATCTCCCTGGTAAGGGGTTTTATCAGATTTCATAATATCGCAGAACATTCGGGCGATGCTGTAACCTTCATTCATCCCAATAGGCAGTATCTGAAAGGTACTGATATCCGGCACTGCAATCATATCACTTTCATCGATTCGGGCAAATCCCTCAATTGAGGAACCATCGAACCCGATTCCTTCATCAATAGCCCGTATCAACTCTCCTGATGTTATGGCGACACTCTTCAAAAAGCCAAGGATATCGGTAAACCATAAATGAATGAATTTTATTTTATGCTCTTTTACCTTTTTCAAAATATTTTCTTTAGAATTAACCATAATCCACACTCCTTTTTTTAGGGATATAATCCCCGAATTCTGGTTGCTTCTGCTACTTTATTTACGGCTAATGAATAGGCGGCTTCCCGCATAGATGTCTTCTTCTTTAAGGAAATTTCCAGGACTTTGTAGAAGGCTTTGGTTATAATATCCCGTAATTTTAAATTAACCTCCCTTTCGCTCCAGAAATAACTCTGTAATCCCTGAACCCATTCAAAATAAGAGACAATGACTCCTCCGGCATTGGCTAAGATATCCGGAACAACAAAAACTCCTTTTTCCTTTAAAATTTTATCCGCCTTTGGTGTAGTGGGGCCATTAGCTGCTTCCACAACAATCTTCGCCTTAATCCGGGAAGCATTATCTTTAGTTATTTGATTCTCCAAAGCTGCCGGAATCAGGATGTCGCACTTTAGCTGCAGAAGTTCTTTATTAGTTATAGAATCAGCCTCCTTGAACTTTACAATTGAGCCAGATTTTTTTCGATGTTTATTCAATCTGCCAATATCTAAACCATCAGCATTATAGACCGCGCCATCTATCTCGCCCACTCCGATAATCCTATAGCCCTCTTTAAAAAGGAGATTTGCTGCTACCGAACCGACTTTCCCATACCCCTGAACAATTACTTTTTTCCCTTCTATCAGATTAAGATGTTTCAGGGTATTAAGAAGAGTATAAACTACGCCTCTTCCCGTGGCTTCGCTTCTTCCTTCTGAGCCCCCGATAGCAATTGGTTTCCCGGTTACTACCCCGGGCACGGAATAGCCTTTGTCGATGCTATAGGTATCCATTATCCAGGCCATGGTCTGGCTATCGGTGGAAATATCCGGAGCCGGAATGTCTTTCTCCGGCCCAATAACAGGGAGAATCTCTGAAGTGTAGCGTCTGGTAAGTCGTTCCAGTTCTTCGGCAGACATTTTGAAGGGATTACATGCTACTCCTCCCTTTGCTCCTCCATAAGGAATATTAACCACCGCGCATTTCCAGGTCATTAACATTGCCAGAGCTTTTATTTCATCGAGCGTTACCTCAGGAGAATATCTTATTCCTCCTTTAGCGGGACCACGAGTGATGTTATGCTGAACGCGATAGCCGGTAAAAACCTCTACCGAACCATTATCCATCTTTACCGGAATAGATACGGTTAATTCTCTCTTTGATTTCCGTAATTTCTTATGAATCCAGGACTCTAAATTTATTCTTTTTGCGGTTTCATCCAATTGCTGCAAAACCGTTTCCCAGAGATTTTCTCCTTTATTCAATTGCACTCCTCCCGGTTTCTTTTGTTCTTACCCGAAGGGCATCCTCTACCGGTAGCACAAAGATTTTACCGGCTCCTATTTCTCCGGTTTTTGCCAGCAAGCGGATAGAATCTATCATTTTCTCTACTCTTTCTTCTTCGGTTACAATCTCAATCAATTTTTTTAAGCATCTTTTGCTTTCTCCATTAAATCCAACCTCTTATTTTCATTGCCTCTATTACGCGTTCTACCGCAACAACATAAGCGGCAAGTCGCAGGTCGGTTTTTCGTACTATAGAAACATTAAGAACGTTGGTAAAAGCATTGGTTATATTTTCATCAAGCCTTTGGTGGACCTCCTTTTCCTTCCAGTAATAACCGGAGTTGTTCTGCACCCATTCAAAGTAAGAAACAATCACTCCGCCGCTATTGCATAGAAAATCAGGAATAACAAAGGTCTTTTTTTGAGAAAGGATTTTATCGGCTTCCGGCGTAGTAGGACCATTAGCAACTTCAGCAATAATCCTTGCCTGAATATTTTTTGCGTTTTCTTCCGTAATAACATTTTCCAACGCACAGGGGCAGAGGATATCTACCTTTAGTTCTAAAATGTCTTTATTGGAAATCTTCTTTGTTCCGGGAAAGCCAATAACTGAGCCTGACTTTTTCTTGTGTTCGGCTACCACATAAGGGTCAAGTCCTTTTGGGTTATAGATACCGCCTTTGGAATCAGTGATGGCTACTATCTTAGAACCGAACAATCTCTTGGTTAAAATTGCCATAAAGGAACCGGCATTTCCATATCCTTGAATGGCAACCGTAGCTTTAGCTAAGTCTAACTTAAGATATTTTGCTGCCTCTCTCACGGTGAAAAGCGCTCCCCGGGCAGTAGCATCCTCTCGGCCTAAGGAACCTCCAATGGATAATGGTTTCCCGGTAATTACTCCCGGGCTATTGTATCCTTTTAGTTTGCTATACTCATCCATCATCCAGGCCATAATCTGAGGATTCGTATAGACATCAGGTGCGGGGATATCTTTTTCTGAGCCAATGGTTAGGTATAGTTTATCAATATAAGCTCTACTTAATCTCTCTAATTCTCCTTTTGACATCTCCTTGGGATTGCAAATTATGCCTCCCTTTGCTCCTCCATAGGGGATATCAACCACCGCGCATTTCCAGGTCATCCAGGCCGCGAGTGCCCGAATCGTATCAATTGTTTCCTCAGGATGGAACCTGATGCCTCCTTTGGTTGGTCCTCTGGCGTCGTTATACTGGACACGAAATCCCTGGAATATTTTTACTTTACCATTATCCATCCTTACTGGAAGAGTAAAACGTAATTCTCGCATTGGTTGGCGCAAGATGCTATGGACTTCCGGTTCTAACTTTAATTCTTTAGCAACAAGGTCTAACTGCTGACAGGCTACTTCAAATGCATTTTTCTTTTCCATTTTTATTTCTCCTCGTTAATAAAAGTTTTAGCTCGATAAATCGAGCAACTACAAGAGAGATTATGTAGTTGCCTCATTTATGAGGCTTTGTCCTCTCCTTATATGTATTCAATTGTGCTCGGTGGTTTGGGTGTTAAATCATAGAGAACCTTGACCGCCGAGGGAATTTCCTTGATAATCCTTTTTTCTATCTTCTCTAAGATTCTCCAGGGAACCCTGGTGACTTCAGCGGTAATTGCATCCTTTGATTCAACTGAACGGATAACAATGATATTGCCAAATTGCCTTTTTCCCTTTACAACTCCGGTTGCTTTATCTTGTAGAAGAACCGCAAATGCCTGAAATGGTTTTAGATTTTTTATTTCTTCTTCCACAATCTTTGTTGCCTTCCTTACTATTTCTGTTCTTTCGGGAGTTACCTTGCCGATGACCCTTGTGGCAAGACCGGGACCGGGGAAAGGCATTCTTTCAGAAAGGGCTTTTGGTAGTCCTAAACTTCTTGCTACTTCCCTGACTTGATTTTTATAAAGAGTTTTCAAGGGCTCGATAATTTTTAAACCATATTTTTTTGGAGAAAAACCAATTTGTTCTAAAACATTATGCTGAGTCTTTATTCCTTTTTTTGTCTCTAATATATCGGCAGCGATTGTTCCCTGAATAAGGTAACCCACTCTTTCTTTCTTAACCGCTGACCCCAAAGTTTGATAGAAGATATTGCGGAAAGCCTTTCTCTTTTCCTCCGGGTCTTCAATATCCTTTAAGGCTTTGAAAAACTCTTTTTGAACGGCTAAAACTTTAATCCTGATTCCGCGGCTCTTGAACATTGCGGCCACATCATTGGCTTCATTTTCTCTCATCAGCCCATCATCAATGAAAAGAGAAAGCAAGCGATTCCCTAATACCTTATGGGCTAAAACTGTAGCGGTTGCGGAATCAACCCCACCGGAAAGAGCGCAGAGTGCTTTGCCATCTCCTACCTCTTTTCTAATCTCGCCTATTGTTTCTTCAATAAAATTTTTAGCATTAAACTTTTTCATAAATTCACCTGCACTCCTTTCCTTTTAAGATATTCCTTTACCTCTCTTACGGTATAGAGCCGAAAGTGAAAGATTGAAGCAGCAAGAGCGGCGTCTGCCCCTCCTTCGGTCAAAACGAGATAAATATCTTCCAATTTTCCCGCTCCTCCGGAAGCAATAACCGGAATTTTAACATTTTCGGCAATCTTTTTGGTAAATTCAAGAGCATATCCTTTTTTCGTTCCGTCAGCATTAATACTGGTTACCAAGAGTTCGCCGGCTTCCAGTTCTTCTGCCTTTTTTGCCCATTCCACAACATCAATTCCGGTTGCTTTCCCTCCGCCTTCAACATAAACTTCAAAACCGGATTTTGTTTTATTTGATTCTTTGCCATCAATGGCAATAATGATTGATTCCTTCCCGAATTTTTCAGAAGCTTCCTCAATAAGATGAGGGTTCTTCACCGCCGCCGTATTAATGGAGATTTTACTTGCTCCCGCCTCCAGAAGAGTTTCAAGATCGCCTAAATCTTTAATTCCCCCGCCAACAGTAAGAGGAATGTTGATTACCTTACTTACTCTTTTTACCCAGGATATTTTAGTCTTTCGTTTCTCGGTGGTAGCGGCAATATCTAAGAAAGCAATTTCATCCGCTCCCTGTTTTTCATAGGTGCTCGCAGCTTCTGCAGGGTCGGCCGCATCTTTAATATTAACAAAATGCACTCCCTTTACCACTCTACCGTCTTTAATATCCAGACACGGGATGATTTTTTTTACCGGCATTTCTCTTTTTTGTTGTAATTATAGTCCAAAACCTGAATTTGTTCAAGATTTTTAATTCTTTTTTAACTCATTGCTATTCATTCAAATTAATTACTACATATTCGAGATGAATTTCTTAGCCATTATTAGATCCTCTTCGGTGTCTATTTCAATCATATCATCATCGGTTTCAATCATCTTTATTTTGTAGCCATTTTCCAGGGCACGTAATTGTTCTAAATTTTCTATTTTTTCTAAAGGAGAACGAGATAATTGAACGAAAATAAGCAGAAATTTTCTCCGGTAACCATAGGCTCCGATATGTTTATAAGAGATAAAATTATTTTTTGCATAAGGAATCGGAGAACGGGAAAAATAGAGCGCAAATCCTTGGCTATCCGTCACTACTTTTACTATGTTGGGGTTGCAAAGTTCTCCCTTTTTCTCAATCCTTTTCATCAAGGTTGCCATAATCAGATTTGAGTCATCCAACAGAACCTCTGCTACTTTATCAATCATTAAAGGATTAATGAGTGGAGCATCAGCCTGAATGTTAATAACGATTTCCGCTTTAAGTTTTTTTACTGCTTCGCTAACTCTGTCGGTTCCGGTGAGATGCTCTTTGGAGGTCATTACTACTTTTGCTCCGAATTTTTCGGCTACCTTGAAAACTCTTTCATCGTCGGTGGCGATAAGGATTTCATCCAATCTTTTTGCTTTCTTCGCCCTTTCGTAAACATGTTGGATAATCGGCTTTCCCCGGAGATTGGCTAAAACTTTGCCGGGGAACCGCGTAGAATTAAACCTTGCCGGAATTACTCCAATAACTTTCATAATAATTTTCTCACTGCTTGTGCCGCTTTTTCGGTCTCATTTAATATTTTAGTAGGTTGGGAAAGAAGTTGTAAAGCGATTTTGTAAAGTTCTGGCATTTGTTCTTTTGAAATAAGATGAATATACCCGCCTTGGGAAAGATTTTTAAAGGTTTCATCAAAGGCAAGATGTTTTTTGTTTTTCCTTCCTACTTTCATCACCGCGGTCGTTGCCGGGGAACTTGCTGCCTCTGAACTCATCGCAATGCTATCCTCGGTAGTAAAGATTATTGAACATAATCCCAGCATTCCTCGGACCGGGTTTTCTCCCGTCTCATTGGCAATAACTAAAAGTTTGCATCTCTGCCAGGAAGAAAGCATCTCTTTGCAGAGATTTTCTACTTCGGGCGAGGTTCTTCTGCTCGTAGTCAAAAGAATATCACCATTTACCCTTTCTGTAAATTTTTTCATCCCTTCCAAGAAGACTTTTGTCCATTCCTTTGAAATATGGTAGTTTTGGTCGTCTCCTCCCAAAAGAATGCCTATTTTTACTTTGCTCTGACACTTTATCTTTTTATTCAATTCTTCGGCCTCCTCTTTCAAGTTTTCAAGATTAATTCTATTAGAGCTACCTGTAGTGATGAGAAGATTTTTTGGCTTCTTTAAAAAATGCATTCTCCGATAGTCATGCTCGGGAATAATGGCAAGATCAAAATATCTTGTCCCCAGAAACGGAGGATTCATACAAACAATTTTCTTCGCCTTATAAATTCTTCCCAGAAGTAGATTTAATGGCGCCATTGTTGAGCCAGCCGAGATAATAAAATTAGATGAACCTTTAGGTAATTTTTGGTAAGACTCAGGGGTTAATATTATTCTTAAATAGAAATTTGTTAGTTTAGG
>PFWI01000233.1:0-896 GCA_002791075.1 bacterium (Candidatus Ratteibacteria) CG_4_9_14_3_um_filter_41_21
TTTAATTGCATAGGAATTTCCTTTTTCTAACCACGAATTAACGCGAATTACTCTAATTCGTAAAATTCGATAAATTCGTGGTTTTATAACTTGAATAATCAAGAATACGAAATTGTAACCAGCGAGGGAAATGATGAAGATTGGGACAGGCAAAGTTGAAATTAGTCCGAAGATAGGAACCAATTTGGCAGGCTATTTTGAGCCTAGGAATTCTAAGGGCATCCGCGACCCTTTATTCGCGCGAGCCTTAGTTTTGGGAAAGGATGAGGTTAAAACAGCCATAATTGCCTGCGACCTTATTGGCATTGACCGGGAAATTATCAAAAGCACAAAAGAATTGATTAAGAGGAAAACCGGAATTAACCCGGCTAATATCATTATCCATGCTACCCATGTCCATACCGGTCCGGCTACGGCTAAGGTTTTTGGGACAGATAATGAAAAGACCAGGGCCTATCTTTCTACTCTTCCGGGAAAGATTGCCGAAGCAGTTGTTTTAGCCAGTGAGAGCCTTTTTTCGGCAACGATTGGGTACGGAAGGGGAGAAGAAAATCGCATCTCTTTTAACCGCAGATACCTGATGAAGGATGGGACGATCCGCACCAATCCCGGTTTTGGGACTGACTGGTATGCCGGGAAAAAAGAAGGCAACCCATCCATTGTTAGACCCACCGGACCAATTGACCCTGCGGTAGAGGTCTTAAGATTTAAGAATGAAAGAGGAGAAACAAAAGCTCTTCTGGTAAACTTCGCCTGCCATTGCGATACGGTGGGTGGGGACCTTATTTCTGCCGATTATCCATCGGTGATGAGAAAAGTAGTTCAAGAAAAACTGGGCAAGGAACTATTTGTTATTTTCATCAATGGCCCCTCCGGTAATATCAACCATCTTAACT
>PFWI01000233.1:918-1810 GCA_002791075.1 bacterium (Candidatus Ratteibacteria) CG_4_9_14_3_um_filter_41_21
TTGCCCATACCCAGTGGATGGGAGAACTATTAGGGAATGATGTTCTAAAAATCTGCGGGAAACTGAAAGAGATTTCAGGCACAGAATTAAAAGCAGCCCAAGAAAAATTAGATATTCCCCGGCGCTCTTCATCTCCTTTACAATTAAGGATTGCGGAAAAGGTTGTTGAAAAAGGGATAGAAAATTTGGACCAGGAAGAAAAAAAGGAATGGGGGAAACTGGAGAATAATTTTGGCATTGAAAAGGTCTGGGCACAGGAGATGATTCTGGTCAATCAGGAATCTCCCCTCGTAGAAATCGAAGTTACCGCAATCTCTTTAGGAGATGTCGCTATCGTTGGTCTTCCGGGAGAGGTATTCGTTGAATATGGATTAAGGATTAAAGAAGAGGCAAAATTCAAGCAAGTCTTGGTTACGCAGCTCTGTAATGGCTGTGCTGGTTATATTCCCACCAAAGAAGCCTTTAGTCAACCCACCGGTTACGAACAGCGTTTAGCCCGCAGCAGCAAACTTATTCCCGAAGCGGGAAACATAATTACCAGGACCGCTCTCGACCTTTTAGCTTTTTAATTTTAAACTATATTTCTTCTCTACAGGAATTTTATGAAACAGGGGGTGAACGGAAGAATGAAGAAATGGACTTACTTATTGCATCTGGGATACAATATGTGGGAAGACCACGGTCCCGACCACCGGTTTGCCGAAGGCGAGAAACCAAAGTACCCGCCACGGACATATCTTCGCTGTGAAACCCCTCTCTGGAATGAATTGTTAAAAAGGATGGTTGAAGCAGGAATAAATATGGTGGTTATTGATCTGGGAGAAGGGGTAAAGTATAACCTGAAAAAAGCGTGAAAAACGATATTTTCCTTAACAATGAATAGCCGGATTGC
>PFWI01000049.1 GCA_002791075.1 bacterium (Candidatus Ratteibacteria) CG_4_9_14_3_um_filter_41_21
TGTTTCTTTATTCAAAGCCATATTTTCTCATTATACTATATTATTTTTTTTTAGTCAACTCTACACAATTTCCTTACCTTCACTTGATTAATCAGAGCGTAAATATTCAGTCAACCCCCTCTACGGATTATCCAGGTAGTTATCTATTATCTGTTTTAATCTACAAACCTTTTTCATATAATTTTTTCACGTAGTTGCCACGCCTGAAATAGTCACGATATTCTCGCTCATGATTTGCCAAAACATATTTCAGGTAATTTCTATTCTTTTCAATGGCCTCCTTATATAAATCCCTATTTATGTTCCAGCGCTTTTTAAAATGGTAAATCATGTATTTATTCACGCTACCAAGTTCACCGGCAAGTCTCTTTTTTACCATATCATAGAAGCCCAGAGTTTTCTTAAGCAAATCCAGTTCACTGGTGTAATCGGCAACATTTCCCTCCCTGAACTCATAAAATAGAAAGAGCAGTCTTTCCAGATAGGTACGATCTGCCATTTGGCCCAGAAGATCGGCGGTGCCAAGCATCTTGCCCAGAAGTTCAATCTCCCCTGACTTAAATCGGATTTCGTTGATCCTTGTATTAAGGTTTGTGCAATAAAGAATATCGCGGCAGTTTTTAAAATCCTCTCGGGAAAAATTCTTTTCCGCGAAATATTTATCTATGAACTTAATGCTGCGTCGGGTGTGGACAAGCGTATATTTGGCGCCAGTACCTGATTCATCATCCAATGTCTGGATGTACCCTATATCGTGAAGTAGGGAGGTGATTAGCCCCAGGGTTACATTCTTCGGGCAGAGAGTTTCTCCCCGCAGAATTGCTCCATGAATCAGTTTTATCATAGCCAGCATAGTATCCGTGGCATGTTTCAGATCGTGGTATACGGTATTGCATTTCTGGTATCCAGGGTATTCTCCCCGGAAAAGCTTTACCACATCTCTGAACACACGGTTCACTGGTCCAAGGTCAAATTTCGGAAATACCATAAAAACAATGGTCTTTACCTCGTCGAGAACAGCCTGAGAATTTTCCGTGCTTACAAGTTTTGAGATTTGAGCTCCTCTCATTTTACATAATATTTTCTTCTTTTATGAATTATACCCCCCCTCCTCACATCCTCCCCCTCAAGGGGGGAGGAAAGAGGTGGGGGTAACTTTGAAATTCCATGCAATGAATTATTAAGATTAAATAGGGCGAAGGAATAATCAAAATATTCCTACTTTTAGTTTAAAACTAATTTCTATTTTACCATATTTGAAAGGACCGGAGGTGTTACCTATGTATCTCATCTTTTGCACTGGTTCTTTTCACGCTGGCAAATAAGTGTGTTAGGAATGAATTTCTGGAAGAGTGACTAATGCTTTCTGCCCAATGTCTTTTCGGAAGTATGCGCCATCGAAGTTGATTTTCTCAACGGCCTGGTAGGTATTGCCAATTGCCTCTGCAACGGTTTTGCCTATTCCCGTAACTCCCAACACTCTGCCTCCGTTGGTGAAGAATTTGTCTCCTTCCCTCTTCGTGCCGGCATGGAATACCAGGATATCTTTCATTTCCCCGGCCTCGCGAAGACCGAAAATTTGTTTGCCCTTTGAGTAGTTGCCCGGGTAACCTCTTGAAGCCAAAACCACACAGAGGGCTTTTCGGGAATCCCAATTTACTTTTATTTTATTTAAATTTCCGCTAATCACCGCTTCTATTATTTCCACTAAATCATTTTTTAGCAGAGGTAAAATCGCCTGGGTTTCAGGGTCCCCGAACCGCACGTTGAATTCCAGAACTTTCGCTCCTTCCTCGGTAAGCATAATTCCGAGGTAAAGGACCCCTTGATAAAGGATATCTTTATTTCTCAAACCTGAAATTACCGGCTTGGCAATTTGGTTGATAATCTGGGAGAAAAGTTTCTCGTTTATAATCGGTGTTGGAGCGATTGCCCCCATTCCTCCGGTATTCGCTCCCTGGTCCCCTTCGCCAATCTGTTTATGGTCCTGGGAAGCAAGCATGGGCAGAATGTTTTCGCCGTCGGTGAAAAGAATAATCGAAGCTTCCTCGCCTTTTAAACATTCTTCAACTACTATTTTGTTTCCGGCTTCTCCGAAGACTTTTTTCACAAAAATTTCGTTGAGGGCTTCGCTTACCTCTTCTTTATTGTGGCAAACAAAGACTCCTTTCCCCGCAGCTAATCCGTCAACTTTAATTACTCCGGAAAAGCCATTTTTCTCCAAATAAGCAAGAACTTTTTCGGGAGCGTTAAAGATTGAGAATGCTGCGGTGGGAATAGCAAACTCCCTCATAAATTCTTTTGCAAAAACTTTGGAAGATTCTAATTGAGCTGCTTTTTGAGACGGAGCAAAGATTGGCAGTCCTTCCTTGCGAAAAAAGTCTCCAATACCTTTAGACAAAGGTGCTTCCGGTCCGACAATGGTTAAATCGATATTCTTCTTTATCACAAAAGAAGATAAAGCTTTGATGTCGGTGGGGGAAATATCCTGGCATTTTGCCAGGTGGGAAATACCGCCATTGCCGCCGGCGGCATAAATTTCTTTTACCCTGGGGCTCCGAGATAATTTCCAAATAATGGTATGTTCTCGTCCCCCGTTACCGACCACCAAACATTTCATATAGTATGCTTAAATTAATTAGACACTGATTTTCACTGATAACACAAATTAAAAGATAATATTCACCACGAAATCACGAAATAAACAAGAACACGAAAGAAAATAGCAACCACGAATTTCTCGAATTGCGCGAATTATTAAAGAGTAATAAAAAAAGAATAAAATTTTAAATTTTTAATTCGATTAATTCGCGTAATTCGTGGTTAAAGTATTTTGTAGTTTTTCGTGCTTTCGTGTCTTCGTGGCAATCTTTGTCCTTTAGCTCTATAGTTCTAATCAGTGATAATCTGTGTCAAAAGATTTTTTAGTTCTTGCTTTATTCGTGTTAATTCGTGGTTACTTGTTAGTAATAAAAAAATTCGTTTTTTCCGGCAATTCTTGGGTGAAAAAACGGGCTTTTTCCTGACTCTTGAAATTGCCTATCCTTACTTTGTAAATCCAGGGTTTATCTTCGGTTTTTTTAAGGAGATAAACATCATATCCCTTTTTTTGAAAATCTGTAGCTAAGTTTTTTGCTTTGGTCAAATCAGTGAAAGCGGCAATCTGAATGGAAAAACAACCTTCTTTTTCGTTAATAATCTGATTTGATTTTTCTCCCTCACAACTTAAAGGGTAAAGCAGCCGCACTTTTTTAAACTGTTTTAATGCTTCTTCTTCCTCTTTATTTTGCAGATAAGCCATTGCCAGTTTAAAAAAAGCAAGATGGTGGATTGAGCTTTTGGGATATTCTTTTATTATTTGCTGGTAGGCTCTAATTGCTTCTTCAAAATTTTTGGATAGAAAAAAAACTTCTCCCAGAGCGAATTGTGCCCAGTCAAAAAAAGTGTTTTCGCCATAAGCAAAAACTTTTTTTAATTCTTTCTCGGCTTCTTTGTATTGACCGAGTTTTAAGCAACAGATTCCGATGCGATACTGAATGAAATCCGTTTTTTGAATAGTAGTCTGGTAACCTTCCAGAGCGCCGGAATAATCTTCTTTCAGAAAAGCAACATCCGGGTCAATTTCCCCCGCACTTCCGGAAGTAAGAAGAACAAAAATTGTCAGGGGAATACTGAAGAGGAACTTACTCACCTACTTTTTCTCCGTCCTTTTCGCCAATTCTTCTTCTAAAACTGCAATTACTGGATTGACGTTTTTTCCCTCTGAAGGCTTACTTTTGGTCTGCAATTCGCGAGCCTTTTGAGCCAGGTCTACGACAATAGCATAAAGATTCTCTTCCGGATCGAGTTTATCGATCAATTCACTAATTTTCATCTGGTTAATATTCTACTACTTTTAAAACTATTTGACAAGATATACTTAAAAGGTTAAAATATTGAAAGATGAAAATGAAAGAGATGAAAGAAAATGCCAAAAGGATTGAGAAAATTATTACGCTTCTGCAAAAAAGAATTGAGAAAAAGATTTTTTCGGAATTGAAGAAAGGTAAGATTAATATTCCCCAATTTCATATTTTAGAAATACTTCGTGAGGAAGGGGAGCGGACAATGGGGCAATTAGCAGAGCGGCTTTACATCACTACCAGCGCAGTTACTAATTTAGTTACCAAATTACTCAGGCATAATCTGGTTAATCGAAAACACTCTCTTGATGACCGCCGTCTCATCCTAATCAAGATTACCGAGAGAGGAAACAAAATTGTAGCCAGTGTTTGGGAACAGGTTTATGGATTTTTTAATTCTCTTTTAGCCGAGTTTAATCAGGAAGAGAAAAAACTCTGGAGAAAACTATGGGAAAAAGTTTATTCCTCCTTGGAGAAAAAATGAAACCAATTTTTGAAATTTTACCAATCTTTATTATTCTCATCAATGCAAATCTTTTTGCCGAAAAATTAAGTTTAGAAGAATCTTTGGATATTGCCCTTAAAAATAATCAGGAAATTTATCAGGCAAAGGAAAAGATTGAAGAGGCAAAAGCGAAGAAGAGAGAATCCTTTACCTCTTTTTTGCCGGCAATAGGCAGTTCCTCTACATTTACACAACTTGATGCAGAGACCAAATCCTACAGTGTAACGTTAACCGACCAGGAACTATATGACCTTAACCTGAATTTAAAACAACCTTTATTTACCGGGGGAAAATTAAGCGGTCTTTATCGCCAGGCAGAAGAGGCAACAAAGCTCGCAGAAGAGAATTATCGCAGAATAGAAATTGAACTTATCTTTAAGATAGGAAGGGCTTACTATAATGTTTTAAAAGCAGAAAAGATGCGTGCCGTGAGTGAAGAAGCGGTAGAGCAAATTAAGGCACACCTGAAAGTAGTGGAAAATTTCTACAAAGCAGGAATGGTGCCCAAGATAGATTTGCTGAAAGCAGAGGTGCAATTATCTGATGTTAAACAGAAGCTGGTAGAGGCGGAAAATGGACTGGAGCTAGCCAAGGCATCTTTTAACAATCTCCTTAACAGAACTTTATCGGCTTCGGTAGAACTTGTTGATGTAGTGGATTATCAGAAAGAGAAAGAATTTAACTTAAACGACTGTGTGGAGAGGGCATTGAAAGGACGTTCTGAATTGAAAACCCAAAAAATTGTCTCAAAAATGGCAGAGGAAGGTTTAGGGATTGTTAAAAGCGATTATCTGCCTGCAATCTCATTGATTGCCAATTATGACCAGAGAAAGGGCTCGGAAATTCCGATTGACAAATGGCACGATAGTTGGAATGCCGTAATCGCCTTTGAGCTTGACATCTGGAACTGGGGAAGAACCAAAGAGAAGGTCCGGCAGGCAAAAAGCGTAATCAACCAGAATCGGGATGCTCTTTCCCTGCTCAAGGACAACATTGAACTGGAAGTGAAAAATGCTTTTCTAAATTTACAAGCCGCAGAAAAGAAGATTCTTGTCGTGGAGAAAGCGGTGGAACAGAGCCGGGAGGGTTCACGAATGACCGAGTTAAGATTTAAGGAAGGGATGGCGACGAATACCGATGTCCTGGATGCGACAACCTTACAGAGTCAAGCAGAAACCAATTACTATCAGGCATTATACGACTGGTATATCGCCAAGGCGGACTTAAAAAGAGCGATGGGAGAAAAATGAAAAAAAAGATAATTATTCTTTGTTTAGTGGTAATTATCCTTTTAGGTGGGATAGGATACAGAAAATTCAAACAAAGAGGAGTTGTTAAAGAAAAAGAAGGAAACGCAGAAGAAATTTTTCCTGTAGAAATATGTCCGGTAGAAAGAGGAATAATCCAGAAGGTTATCTCCTTAAGCGGCGATGTTTTTCCCGAAAGTGAAGTCACTCTATTCTCCAAGGTCACCGGCACAGTGGAGAAAATTTATGTTGAGGAAGGAGATCGGGTAAAAAAGGGTAAATTTCTCGTTAAAATTGATGACCGAAATCTTCAGCTTCAACTCCGCAGCGCTGAAGAATCGCTTAAACAAACAGAAATAAATTTAGCCAATATTAAAAAGAATTATACCCGGATGGAGAATCTCTTTAAAGAAGAAGTTATTACTCCCTATGAGATGGACCAAATTCAGGCAAAAAAAGAGGCAGCAGAAGCCCAGAGAGAACACCTAAAGGCGCAAGTAGATTTAGTAAAAGAAAATTTGTCCGATTGTAAAATCTATTCCCCTCTCAATGGAATAATAAATAGACGATTCCTGGACCCCGGAGAGTTAATTACCGCCAGTTCAATGGCGAAGAATGACCCTCTTCTCTTAATTCAGGATTTAAGCATAGTCAAGGTAAAGGTTGCCGTTGGAGAAAAAGAGTTGGGAGAGATAAAAAGGGGGCAAGAAGTTAAAATAAGGGTAGATGCCTATCCCGAGAGAATATTTTCCGGTAAGGTCTCAAAAATTGGCTCATTTATTGAACCTTTAAGCCGAACCGCCGAGGTAGAGATAAAAGTTAATAATCCCAATTATCTTTTAAAGAGTGGAATGTTTGCTCGGGCAGAGATAGTTACTGCCGAGAAAAAGGATGTTTTGCTTATTCCCAATGATGTAATATCAGAAAAGGGAGAGGAAAAAATAGTTTTTATCATTGATAATAACACCGCCTACATCAGGGAAGTAAAAACGGGGCTCAAGGATTGGGAAAAAACAGAGATTGTTGGGGGCTTGCAGGAAAGCGATTTAGTGGTTACCGCGGGTGCTCAGCGGCTGAAAAACGGGGTTAAAGTAAAAATAATAAGATGACTATATCAGAATTTGGTATAAAGAAAAAGATTACCACCTATATGGTGTTTTTGGGATTGGTTCTTCTGGGGTTAATCTCCCTTTTTAGATTGGGTCTGGATTTAATGCCGGATATTGAGATACCCTCTATTATGGTGATTACCACTTATCGCGGGACAGGTCCCGAGGAGATTGAAACATCCATCACCGAGCCGATAGAAGCGCAAATGGCAACGGTCTCCAATCTTGATACATTGGAGTCATCTTCCAAGGAAGGGGCCTCTATAGTCACATTAAAGTTTGACTGGGGAACAAACTTGGAAGAAGCCGCAAATGAGGTCAGGGATAAACTTGGGCTGGCAGAATCTCAACTTCCTGAGGCAGCGGATAAACCATTTATCTTTAAGTTCAATATGGCGATGATACCTATTTTGATGATTGGGGCAAATGCTAAAGAAAGTTATCCCAAACTTTATGATTTGCTGGATGATGAAGTCAAGAAACCTCTGGAAAGAATTGGTGGGGTGGCAAAGGTTGATATTCACGGCGGCTTAGAGCGTGAAATTCAGGTCTCCTTAAACCGGCAAAGGTTAGAGGCCTATCAAATCCCCCTCTCCCAGATTGTAAGCAGTTTACAGGCGGCTAATTTAAGCTGGCCCGGTGGCCATTTAAAAACCGGGAAACTTGACTATCTGGTGCGCACCCCGGAGGAGTTGAAGATTTCAGAGATTAGAGATGTAATGATTGGAAATTATCATGGAAATCCTGTTTATTTAAAAGATATCGCGGAGGTTTCCGATACCTTTAAGGAAAAGAGCGGGGAAGTTTATATTAATCAGCAACCCGGAGTAATGCTCACTGTCTCCAAACAGTCAGGAACAAATACTGTCCAGGTTGCAAACAAAGTTCTTAAAGAACTTCCATTATTGGAGAAGAATCTACCTCCTGATGTTAATCTGCAGACAATTTATGATAGTTCAAATTACATCAAACTTTCTGTCGCCAATTTACGCAATACCCTTCTCATTGGAGGAATTCTGGTTATTTTGATTATTCTTTTTTTCCTGGGGAGTTTCCGCAGTGCGCTGATTGTTGCGGTTTCCATTCCGATTAGTTTGATTCTTACCTTTATTTTAATGTCCGGGGCTGGTTTTACCCTGAATATGGTTTCCCTTTCCAGTTTGGGTATTGCCATTGGAATGGTTGTGGATGCCGCGATTGTTATTTTTGAGAATATCTTCCGGCATCGGGAAAATAAGGAAGGAAAAATTGAGGCGGCTATTTCTGGTGCCAATGAGGTAGGAACAGCGGTAGTTGCCTCCATTGCCTCCATCATTGCCATCTTTGTTCCTTTATTCTTTATCGGTGGCTTTGTGGGAATTATGTTTCATCAATTGGCTCTCTGTATTACCTTCACCCTTTTTGCTTCTGTCTTAACCGCTCTCTTATTGATTCCCCTGCTTACCACCAGGTTTTTGCATACAATAGAGGAAGAAAAGGGGGTTCTGTCACGTTTTTTCAGAGCAGGTGAAGGTTTCTTCCGTCGTTTAGAAAGAATCTATCAGAATTTCCTTTCCTGGTCTTTGGCCCATAAGAAAAGGATGGTTTTCATATCCAGTGGAATTTTTCTGCTGGGTTTGCTTTTAATCCCTTTAGTTGGCACTGAATTTATTCCGGAGATGGACCAGGGGATGATGATGTTTAATATTGAACTTCCGGTAGGGACAAGGTATGAAAAAACCGGCAAAGTGGCTAAAGCCGTGGAAGAAATTATAAGACAGAAGGTTCCCGAAAAAGAAAGTACCCTGGTCCGTTGGGGAAGGTCATCAGAGAAAGGTGGTATGGGAACTTTAATGGGTCAGGAAGAAATATCCAGCACCGGTATGGTGATGATTAAACTGGTGGATAAGGCAAAGAGAAGGAGAATCGATAAGCAGATTGGGCAATCCTTAAAGCCGCTTTTTAATTTCCCTGAAGGTGAGGTGCGCTACCAAACCGAGGATCCGATGGCATCTATGGTCTTTGGCGGAAGACCCTTAAGCTTAGAGATTCGGGGGCATAGTTTAGAAGAAGGCAAAAAACTGGCAAAAGAGGTCGCAAAAATTCTTGGTAAGATTAAAGGGGTTAGTGATGTAGAAATTAGCAGGAAGGAAGGAAGTCCTGAATTAAGGGTCTATATTGACCGAGAAAAGGTCTCCCATCTGGGTCTTTCCGTCTTTGAGGTTGCCAAAGCTATTGAGACCGCAATTGCCGGGACTGTCGCTACAAAATACCGGGAAGGTGGGGAAGAATACGATATCCGGGTAAGGGTTTCTGAAGAAGGAAGAAAAAAACCTGAGGATTTAGCTGGTCTCATTTTACCTACGCAAACCGGAGGAAAGGTTCGGCTTTCCGAAGTGGCGCAAATAAAGGAGGAAACCGGCCCAACAGCAATTGCAAGAAGAGACCAGGAAAGAATTATTGATGTCAGCGGGGAAATTTACGGACGTGATTTAGGTAGCGTGGCAGCGGAAGCAAAGGGAAAATTCAAAAATTTAAAGATTCCCACGGACTTTGGTTTAAGTTTTAAGGGCGGGAGGGAAGAACAACAGAAATCCTTCCAGGCCTTAGCAATGGCCATGCTTTTAGGGGTGGTCCTCGTCTATATGGTAATGGCAAGTCAGTTTGAATCCTTACTTGACCCTTTCATCATTATGTTTGCTTTACCCTTTGCGATGATTGGTGTGGTTTGGACATTACTTTTGACCGGACAAACCCTCTCTTTGCCTTCTTTCTTGGGACTGGTAATGCTGGGAGGGATTGTAATGGAGAATGGGATTGTGCTGATTAGCTATATTAACTTGATGCGGAGGGAAAATAACCTTTATGAAGCAATCAAGATTGGAGGAAGCCGGAGATTGCGGCCAATTTTAATGACCACTTTTACAACTATCTTTGGCCTCCTTCCTCTTACTTTGGCTCGGGGGGAAGCAACGGAATTCTTCAAGCCATTGGCGATTAGCGTTATTGGAGGGCTTTTTGTAGGAACTTTTGTTACCCTCCTTTTCATCCCCACCCTTTATGCTATCTTTGAGGAAAGAATAAAGGGGTCAGGTCTCAACAATTGACAGAACTCCCCCCTATAACCCTATAATGCTAAAATTCGTAATATATTAGCTTCAAAAAGAAATTCTTGCCTCTCTCCCTCTCCCTTGAGGGGAGAGGGTCAAGGGTGAGGGTGGGTTTCTGAAAAACTAACACCCCTCAACCTCTGCCTTCTCCCACAAGGGGAGAAGGAAATAAATCTTTCTGACGCTAATAGGTTACTAAAATTCAGAGTAATAGTGAACGCCGTGTCGGATTAATGTAGCGGTGCGATTTATCGCACAAAACAGTCGCATAAATGCGACCGCTACAGGTTCACTTAAAACGGTATGTCAATGACAGAAGAATTTCCGCTCCTGAGAATTTTTAAAGACAAAGACTTTCTCCCGGGTTGGGCAACTTTTTCCTCTATTTCCTTAACTATCTTTTGAAATTCTTCCTCAGGAGAGTCCTCCACCCCCATTATTACATCTAAAAATTTAATTCCCGCTTTATCAACAGGGCTATCCACAGCAACCGATGTAATCAAAACGCCGACCCCCGGTTGAAGATTAAGCGCTCCCGATTGTTCGGCAGTAAGTCTCCCAGACATAAAACCCAGTTTAGGTGTGCTCGAGAAGTTAAAATTTGATAATGTGGCAATGCTATTGGCAAGTTGCCAGGCAGATTTTTGATTTAAAATCCTTAAAAAGATTGGTTTCCCATTATCCTTTAGAAAAACTGTTAAACCCCACTTATAATCTCTGTTTAGTATAGGCAAGTATCCTAACTTCAAACCGCTCACTTCGGAGAAGGGGATAGTTAAACTATCCTTATGCTCTTGTGTTTGTTGGTGAGTTTGGTAAGTTCCGCTGTAAGTTGGCACATAATCCCAACCGGCAAAAAATCCGCCGTAGGAAGGGGTATAAGTTTGGTACTGCGTAGTTTCGGTCCATTCCCACTTTGCCCTTAAACCATAGCGGTCCGCATCAAGAGAGGAAAATAGTACTCCGGCATTCCACTCAACAAAATTTTTCTCAAGATTTTTAATCGTGCCAATCGCCTCTTCAGCGGAAGGTATTTTCTCAGGAGTATAATAATACCATTGATAGTTAGTATCAAGAGATGGCCAAATAGACTTAATAGGTTTGGGAGCGGATGAGTTGTAAGAAGTGGTGGCACATCCGGCAAAAAACAGAATAAAAATACCTAAAACAGCCCCTAAAATACATTTAGTCTTCACTATTACCTCCTTTTTTAATTTTTTTTCTTTTTTTGATATCCTTTAAGTAATTTATTCTAACTTCAAGATGTGCCCTCTCCTCAATCAGGGGCAAAATCTCTACTGTCCCCCTTCTTTTAAGTCATAGGTATTTTTCCGAAACTTTATGAAGATCTTCAATAAATTCTGGATTAACCTGATAACCTAAACTCTGTGCTTTATAAACATCATCCCAGGCCTTATCGTATTCTTTCTTGTAATAATAGGCATTTCCTCGGTTGTTATAAGCTAGTGCATAGTCTGGATTAATCTTTATTGCCCGGGTATACTCAGAGATAGCCTTATCGTATTCTCCCTTGTAATAATAGGCAAGTCCTCGGTTG
>PFWI01000110.1 GCA_002791075.1 bacterium (Candidatus Ratteibacteria) CG_4_9_14_3_um_filter_41_21
TGTCAAAGAGCAGAACTTACCCCTGATTAAATCAGGGGCTTTAGTTTCTGTTTATTATTAATTTTTGTTTAGTTCTTGACATAGAGAGTCTTCTATTTTTATTGGCATTTATCGCACAATCCATAAAAGTGCACCTGGTGATTATTTATTTTAAAATTATATTTTTGAGATAAGATTTTTTCTACTTTATTGAATACCTCTCTTTCTTCCTCTATAAAATCGGTATAATCAATCACTCTTCCACAGCGCCTACAAATCAAGTGGTGGTGATGCTTTTGTTTCTGGCTTGCAGTTAATTCATAGCGGCTCCTCCCATCTCCGAAATCAAATTTAAAAACAATTCCCAGATGAACCAAAAGTTGCAGGGTTCGATAGATGGTGGTTAAACCGACCGCAGGATAGGTTCTATGCACAGAAAGATAAATCTCCTCAGCCGATAAGTGTTTAGAAGTTCGACTGAGAATGCCTAAAATTATCTGTCGGGGCAGAGTTACTCTATGACCAGCATTTTGAAATTTTCCGTACCACCACGGGGGACCAGGCATATGTCTTCTCCTTTCGCTTACGCTTCAGTCGATCAGGGTGCTCATCCCGAAGGGATCCCTTTGGGACATCTCGCACCCGACGCTATCTCGTGCTCCTTACTCGTCGCACGGCGTCCCTTTTCTTATTGCAAATGGTTTTCATTATCATTATACCCCAAAGAAATCTTCTTGTCAAGAGAATGTAGGGTGGTAAATCACCTGTTACACACAGAGACCAATCTTTCTTCAAGCCTCTCATAAGGGGTTTTCCCTCCTAAAGAACCATGTGGCCTTTGATAATTAGTAAATACTCAGTAAAGGACGTTGTCCCGGTCATTGCGAGCCGAAGTTCAGGCGAAGCAATCTGACACGAAGTGTCATTCCGAGTGAAACGAGGAATCTCTCTCTTCAGAGAAGTCAGGGATTGCCACGGCACTTTGTGCCTCGCAATGACAGATACGGGGTTGACTGAATATTTACGATAATTATAATAATCTTGCCATTCCTTTAATCTCTGATTAAATAACCCAGTATCATCAATAACTACACCTTTTAACATTCTATAGAATTCTTCATCATCTATTCTGTGAGAACGCTCTACTTTACCATTTAACCTTGGAGTAGCCGGTTTAATATAGATATGGTTAATTCCTTTATCTAATACCAATTTGACGTCAAAGATAGATCCCCCCCCTCCTTAATCCTCCCCCTCAAGGTGGGAGGTAGGTGGGGGTGAAGTATTACTCTATGTATGATGTCAAATTGGTATTAAGTTCCCTGCGCAGAGACATAGGCGGGGAATATGCTTCAAGAGAGCTCAAGGGAATCCTGAAAGAATTCTTGAGAGAGCAGGCCTTTGTAAAAGCAGAGGGAAGAACGGTCCATGTTACCCCGTATTAAATACGGGGTCACCGCCATGAGGATATTCTTCGTCCTCTTTTCAGCAATCTAAATCAGCGACTTATAGAGAAGGGAATTGATGAAAGAGTGCCGTGGTTAGGCTATCGGAGGCTGGAGTTTCACTTCAATTGAAGAAGAATCGCGAAAAAAAAATTGACAATCAGAATTTAGTGTACTATTCTTAGGTTAAAATTTCAGAAGTGAAAAATTGACAGTGTTGGCAGCATGTGATGCAATTCAACTGATGGTGAAGAAAGAGGATCTTTCAAATCTTGGTGCAAGAGAAATAAAAGAGAAAGTGTCAAATTTACTAGGGGTTCAGAATCCCTGATACTACCTTATTGAGTTATCTCCGCATACCTGCTTAACTGAACGTAGTTGCCCGATTTATCGGACTAAAATCAGCAATTTCGCCTCATAAATGAGGCAACTACAATAAATTAACCGTTTTTAGGAGCAGACTCAATAACCATATAAAGAAATGGGAAGAAATTATGTCTTAGGGCTTGATTTTGGCACCGATAATGTCCGCGCCTTAATCGTTGACCCGGCAAATGGAAAAGAGATGGGAACTGCGGTTGAAGATTACCCGCGCTGGAAAGATGGTCTTTACTGCAATCTCAAAATAGACCAGTTCAGGCAACATCCTTCCGATTACCTTGAGGCAATGATTAAGGTCGTGAAGGAAGTTATCAGAGATGCCTCCAAAAAGAAAGGGATAAAAAATATCGGCAGTAAGATAATTGGTCTCGGGATTGACACCACCGGAAGCACGATTGTAGCGGTTGATGAAAAAGGTATCCCCTTGGCTCTCCGGCCAGAATTTAAAGAAAATCCCAATGGGATGTTCATCATCTGGAAGGACCACACCGCCAAAGAAGAGGCCTCTCTTATCAATGAAAAGGCTAAATCCTATAAGACCGATTACACCCGCTATAGCGGTGGGGTTTACTCCTCGGAGTGGTTCTTCTCCAAGATTCTTCGAACATTAAAGCTCGATAAAAATGTGAGAAAATCCGCCTATAGCTGGGTGGAACATTGTGACTGGATAACCGGGTTATTGGTTGGCAATACCGATCCTGTAAGGATGCTGCGTAGCAGATGTGCTGCGGGGCACAAAGCGATGTGGAGTAAGGATTGGAATGGGCTGCCATCCCAGGAATTCTTAAACCACGTGGATCCATTTCTAAAGGGTTTCCGGGCGCGTCTCTATCAGGAAACCTATACCTCCGATAAGAAAGCAGGAAATTTAAGTAAAGAGTGGGCGTGTAAATTGGGACTTTCCACCTCCGTTGTGGTAGCTGTTGGCGCCTTTGATGCCCATATCGGAGCGGTGGGAGCCGGCATTAAACCTAAAGTACTCTGCAAAATCATTGGCACCTCAAGTTGTGATATGGTGATCGCTTCTCATAAACAGATTGAAAAGAGGGCGATTAAAGGTATCTGTGGTCAGGTGGATGGTTCCATTGTGCCTGGCTATATTGGCCTGGAGGCAGGGCAGTCCTCAGTAGGTGATGCTTTTGCCTGGTTCAGAGATATTATTATCTGGAGTTTTGTAAATATCCTGCCGAAAACTTCCCTTGGTAAAAGTATCTCCGCTTTTCAGATGAAGGGACTAAAAGAGGAATTGAAAAATACCGTTTATCAGGTCCTTACCACAGAAGGAAAAAATATTAAACCGGCGGAATCAGGTCTTTTAGCCATTGACTGGTTTAATGGTCGGAGAACACCTTACGCTGACCAAGCTCTTCGTGGCGCTCTTGTCGGTATGAATCTGGGTTCTTTGCCCCCGGCAATATATAAAAGTATCATTGAATCAACCGCCTTTGGGGCAAAAAGGATTGTACAGCAATTTGCGGAAAAAAATATTGTTCTTGACTCGGTCATTGCTTGTGGTGGACTCTCCAGGGTAGAGTATGTGATGCAGATTACATCAGATATCTTAGGACTACCGATAAATGTTACCTCTTCTGAACAGACCTGTGCCCTGGGAGCGGCAATCTTTGCCGCTGTGGCCTCGGGATACTATAAAAATACAAAGGAGGCGCAAAAGAGGATGTGTCCAGGCTTTAGCAAGACCTATATTCCAGATAAAACAAAGACCAAAGTTTATAATAAACTCTATCAACAATATTTAGCCGCCGGAAAATCCTTAGAGCCAATAATGAAAAAATTAGTAAAAATCTGAACTTATATAATCAAGATGTAGTGGTCGAGCTTGCTCGACAGGGCAGAGTAAACTCTGCCACTACAAATACAATATGTTTTATGTAGTTGCCAACCTTGGTTGGCTGTTGTGGATGTTCTATACTTAAAGGCGGGATAATGAAGTGGAAAGGAAGATGGATCTGGCAAAAGGGTGAAGTTGCTCCACGTAACTACTTTCTTTATTTTAGGAAAAGTTTTAATCTCTTAGAATTACCTAAAAAAGTCTCTCTTTCTGTATCGGCTGATAGTCGTTACATCCTTTACTTAAATGGAGAGTATCTTGGTCAGGGGCCAGCTCGCTCCTTTCCCGAACATCAGCAATTTGATTCCTATAATGTAGAAGGAAAATTGATTAAGGGAAAGAATATTATCGCGGTTTTAGTTCATCATTTTGGAGAGAGTAACTTTCAATATCTAGAAGGAAGGGGAGGCTTAATTTGTCAATTAGACTGTGGGAAAGAAATCATAGTTTCAGATAGAAGTTGGAAGATTAAGAGATGTGAAGCTTTTGCCAGATTTGTTCCCCGGGTTAGTTGCCAGCAAGGTTTTGAAGAGCAGTACGATAGTCGAAAAGAAATCTCTCGCTGGCAAACTTCCGATTTTGACGATTCTTCCTGGGAAAATGGTATAGAATTAAAGGGAAAGCTTCCCTGGAAGAGACTTGAGCCCAGAGATATCCCTTTTCTTTCTCAAGAGCCAGTCCTTCCGGTAAGAGTTTTAGAAACTGAAGTGGTCAAACCTATCCCTTATTCCTTTACCTTTAATCTTAGACCATATTTCTTCCCGGGAGAAACCCATTCTAATCGTATGGAAGTTAAGGGGTTTCTCTTCACTTATATCTATACTTCTCATTCTGAGATAATCAATTTCTACTTTTCTTCTTCAAGAGCAAAGTTAAATGGAAAGTTAATTAAGAATGACTTCTCAAAAAGACCGGCCGAAAGATGGACAAGAATAAAACTTAATTCTGGCTGGAATCCTTTGCTGATTGATATCTCCGGCGGATATCATCTTTTACAAACTTCTCTGGCTATAAGGAGTGGACAGAAACTCTATTTTAGCGCTTTAAAAAAGGAGGATAAATCTTTCTGGGAAACAATTGTTTTTCCTTCAGAAAAAGAATTTGGAAGAATATGGAAGCAAGGGGATATAGAAAGAAAGATGATAGTTGAAGGTTCACGAAAACAGATTTCTTTCCAGGATATCTACGAAGATATATATTTACAGACCACCTTTGATGAACCACTAAAAAGAAAACCTAAAATATCTCATTTAGAAGCAATCTGTTCTTTTTCTCCTGACTACGCCATCTTTTACCCCGAAAAAGATGGGGAGATTAGAATCTTGCTTGACTTCGGAAAAGAGGTGGTTGGCTATACCCAATTTGAAGTAGAAGGAAAAGAAGGGGTGATCCTTGACTTTAATTTCTTTGAGGCGATTGAAGACGGAAAGATTCATTTTACCGGCTTAGACTCCTGGGCAGGTTATAACTTTTCTTTCCGCTACATAACAAAAGAAGGAAGACAAACCTATAGAAGTTATGGAAGAAGAGGATTTCGCTATCTTTACCTGACCTTAAGAGGAATAAAATCTCCTTTTAAGATAAGGTATGTTTCAACCCTTCTCAATACTTATCCGGTAGCAGAGAAAGGGGAATTTCATTCTTCCGATGAAAGGTTAAATAAGATCTGGGAAGTAGGGGCTTATACCTTAAGATTATGTATGGAGGATACTTACGTTGATTGCCCCTGTTATGAGCAGACTCATTGGGTAGGAGATTCCCGGAATGAAGCGTTGATAAACTATGTTTCATTTGGAGCCTATGATTTAAGTGCTCATTCTTTAGAACAGGTCAGTCATTCCTTGAAATATAATATTCTTCCCGAATCTCATGTTCCCAGTGGCTGGAGAAATATTTTACCTGCTTGGTCCTTTCTCTGGATAGAAGCATTATACGAATATTATCTTTTTACCGGGGATGAGAAATTCTTGAAGGAAATATATCCTTCTTTGAGAAAAACCTGTCTTAAAATAAGGGATCTAACCAACAAAAGAGGCTTGTTCAGTATTAAAGCCTGGAATATGATTGACTGGGCCCCTATGGATACACCTGAGGAAGGAGAGATAACCCATAATAACGCTTTAGCTGTCCGAAGCCTTTTCACCTCCGCAAAAATAGCCAGAATTTTGAAGAAAAAAGAGGATTTCCAAAAATTTACTCAATTGGCTGAAAGTATAAAGAGAGCCATAAATAGCTACTGTTGGAATGAAGATAAAAAAGCTTATATTGATTGCTTGCATAAAGACGGAAGCCAGAGTAAAGTTATCAGTCAGCAGACAAACACCATCATCTATCTCTGTAATTGTGCCCCCAAGGAAAGGATTCCTCATATTTTACCTCTTATTGAAAATGCTCCAGAAGGGGTGGTATCTGTGGGAAGTCCCTTCTTTATGTTTTTCACTTTAGAGGCTCTGGCGAAGCTCGGAAAGATTAAAGAGGCTCTTTCTATTATCCAAGAAAAATGGGGTTTTATGCTGGATAAAGGAGCAACAACCTTCTGGGAAATATTTCCAGGATTTACTCAATTCTGGTGGACAAGGAGTCACTGTCACGCTTGGTCTGCTGGTCCAACCTATTTTCTCTCTACAAAGATACTGGGAATTTTTCCTCTTGAACCAGGTTTCAAAAAGGTTCTTATTCAACCCTTTCCGGCTAACCTTACCTTTTGTAGCGGAAAATTTCCTACTCCTAAAGGAGAGATAGATATATCCTGGGAAAATCTTTCTAATTCTTTTAATCTCTATCTGAAGATTCCCAAAGGCATAAAAACAAAGATAGTCTTACCCAAAGGCAAAAAGTCAGAAGTTTATCTAAATGGTAAAAAATTAAAATGGAACTAAAAAAGATTCTGAATAAAGAGCAAAGAAAAAAATGGGAATCCCTGAAAAGGGAAGTTTTAGAAGCCAATAAAGCCTTACCGAAAAAAGGTCTGGTGGTTGAAACCTTTGGCAATGTGAGCGAAATTCTCCGTTTCAAAAATACCGCTTTAATCGTGATCAAACCCAGTGGGGTAGATTATGATTCGCTGAAGCTTGAAGATTTAGTGACGGTGGGGCTAAATGGTAAGAAATTAGATGGGAAACTCAAACCCTCGGTAGATACTCCTCACCACCTCTACATCTACCGGAATCTTAAAGAGATTGGCGGAATTGTCCATACCCATTCCCTTTATGCCACAACCTGGGCGGCCACGGGTAGACCAATCCCGGTTTATAATACCACTCATGCCGATAAATTCGGTAAGGAGATTCCCTGCGCTCCCTATGCCGATAATCGAGATAACCATATCGGAAAAACTATTATTAAATATTGCAAGAAAGGGGTGCCGGCGATTCTCCTGAAAAAGCATGGTGCCTTCATATTTGGTACAAATGCTAAAAAATCGGTAGAGATAGCTTCTGAACTTGAGTTCGTCGCCAAGCTCGCCTTTCACTATCTTTTACTCTCTCAGATATTAGAGATTAAGCCAAAAGAAATGAGCAAAAGGGAGGTTACGCTCTGGAGAAAAAGGCATCTACCCGGTGGAGGCTATGGGCAAGAATAACTCAAGTGAACTAAATTTATTGCATAGGAATTTCCTTTTAAAATTATTGTAGCGGTGGCATTTATGCCACAAGTAGTTGGATGAATCCGACCGCTACAAGTTCGCTACCTGTGGTGCGCTAAGTTCTTGTATGGAATTTCAAAGTTCCCCCTCATCTATGTTTCCTCTCCCCCAAGGGGAGAGGATGGAGGTGAGGGGGCTAAGTTCACTTTGTATCTTTGACTTTTATTTTGCATGTTATGAGATTTACCGATGCTGCTGGTAGCGTTACAATTAAGTTTTCTTCAACAATCTCGGTTGGAGATTTGCTAACTGGCTGTACACGCTCAGGTTCATTGAAGGTATTGTGGGCATGAATATCATCAGCGGTGAGAACCCGATACTCCTTAACCTGAACAGAAAGACAACCACGAATATCTAATTCTACTGCAATTGGTTCCCTCGTATGTGTGTTTACTAAACTTAAGTTCAGTAAATCATTTTTCATAGAAGCTGACCCTGCTACGCGTGGAAGCAACCTTGTTTCATCTTCAATATTAAAGTGAATTTCATCTGTGTTTATATTGCACCTGACCGACTGAGCTCCTTGATGCACAGCGTACATTTCGTAAACGTGGTAAGTTGGAGTAAGTAAGAAATTCTTGTCTTTGGTGAGAATCATTGCTTGAAGCACATTCACCAGCTGAGCAATATTTGCCATAGCTATCTTATCGGCATGACGATTGAATATGTCAAGAGTGAGAGCAGCTACCAATGCATCCCTGAGACTATTCTGCTGATGGAAAAAACGAGGATGGGTTCCGGGAATAACGGGATGCCAAGTACCCCATTCATCAACAATGAGAGAAATTTTTCGTTCTGGGTCGAATTCATCCATAATTGCCCGATGTTTAAGGAGAAGTGATTCCATTTTAAGTGCTTTATGGAGAAGGTCATACCACTGAGTATCTGTATACTCTGTAGCAGTTCCTGAAGTGCCACAGTAATAATGAGCAGCAAATCCTTGAATAAGCCCGAGGTGACCTTCTAATGCCTCAAAAAATCTCCGTGTCCAATTTGCGTCATCGCCGCAAGGACCGCAAGCAATTTTGTACAGTGGCTTCTCACCAAATGGATGTAAGAAAGTAGAATACCTCTTAACCTCATTAGCATAATATTCCGCTGACATATTGCCACCACAACCCCAATTCTCATTACCTATACCAAAATATTTGACGTTAAAAGGTTGGAGGGAACCATTTGCCGCTCTTTCTTGCGCTAAGGTAGAATCCTTCAGAGAATTCATATATTCCAACCAGTCCTTCATTTCTCTCACTGTGCCGCTACCTACATTACCGCAGATATAGGGTTCGGCTCCGATCTGACGGCAGAACTCAATGAATTCGTGAGTACCAAATGAATTATCCTCAATTACTTTGCCCCAGTGAAGATTGATACGGCGTGGTCGCGATTCCCCGGGGCCAATGCCATCTCGCCAATGATAATCATCAGCAAAACACCCTCCAGGCCAACGCACTACCGAAGGTTTAATTTTCTTCAGGGCTTCTACAACGTCAGACCGTATCCCTCTATTATTCTTAATTGATGAATTCTCACCAACCCAAATTCCACCATAGATACAATATCCAAGATGTTCAGCAAAGTGCCCATAGATATTGGGATTAATTGTAGCAATTGGACAATCGGTTTCTACAATAACTTTTATATCTGGCTGAATAGACATTTTTCAGATTTCGCTTTTCAAAAAATTCTTGGATATGTTGAACCAGTCCTTATATACTAACTGTCCTGGATATCAGTATTTAAGGCCTATTGTGAGTGAAGCCAATAGGAGTAGGAATGAGTCCTTCCTTTTTCATGTAGCGATGGGCAAGTGTTCTAAGAAAATTTATATTTCCTTTAAGAACAACTCCTTGAGTTAGAGCCTTCAAGATTAAAGTTCGGTGAATCATTTCTTTAATCTCATCAACTTTAAGACCAATCGCATCAATAAAGGAAGGTTTTTCTTCCCAGAGAAGGTCAATTCTTTTGTGGAAATCGGAAGGAAGACTATCAGAAATGACTAAAAGGTCATAGTCGCTATAGCGGCAGTTTTCACCGGTAGCCTGCGAACCAAAAAGGACAACCCTTACCTCTTTGAGTTTTCGGGATAGCCTCGCGATGTAATCTAAAAGAGCTTTTTCACTGCGCCAACTATTTTTCTGGCCATTCTTAGACACTTTTCTCCATCTTCTTTAGTATAGAATTCTGAAGGAATTCCCGCAGGTATTCCATTAGGATAACGGGTAGGTATGTAGACTTTATCCAGTTCTTGCGCTTCCCTGGTCATATTCTGTAATTCAGGAATTCCTTTTAGACCTTTTTTGGTATCACCTCGGAGGAGATAGAATAAACTATGAACTGGTTCACTACTTTCTGCGCGTAAAATATAGACAGATTTCAGAGCTTTTTCTGCTGCCTGCTGGCAAACAAAGCAGGCCCAATTATAATTTTCTTTCTCAACCATATCTCCTGCTGTCTTTAAATCATTTTCTGCCTGTCTCAACCATCGATTTGCCTCTTCCTTTCGTTTATCCATGACGATGTCAATTTTCCCACAATTTGTTCAAAATGTCAATTTCCAATTTATCTCTTCATCAAGCATAATCAGATAGTTTTCTACAGGGACATAGTTGGCGATAGAGTTTCCTGAACCAAGTGCATATCTCTCTGGCATACATTCCTTTAGAATTTCCCTTACATACTTTCGTAAATCATCTTCCTTTAACCGGCACAATTTATCGATATCCACCCCTCCTAAAACAGCAATTTCTTTATACTTTCTTTTAAATTCGGTTACAGAAATGATGTTATCGTCAAAGGAGTGAAAGGCATCGATCTTTACCTCTTTGATAAAATCCTCCATCAAGGAAAGAAGATTGCCGCAGCAATGAAGCCAATACATCTTTTGATGCTCGTGGGCAAGTGCGGCAAATTTCTTATGCCAGGGAAGAACCATTTTTCTTAAAAGGGCAGGAGAAATGATGGTTGAGGTTTTGAAGCCCATATCATCACCCTGAAAAATGCCCTCTACATTATCCAGGCTGATCACATTTTGATAAAACGTACAAATGGCTTCTCCAACTTTTCTGAAGGTCGCCTCCACCAGATCGGGATTATCGGCCAGAAGATAGGACATATTCAAAAGACCTAAAAGCGAGCCACTTGCGACCTCAAAAACACCGCTGGAGGGACAGACCAGCATCTTCATCCCTTCCGGTAGATTTTTGGAGCTAAATTCATAAGAAGAGTAATCGATTTCTTCTGCTTTAGGCCAGGGATATTTTTCGAAATCCTGCCAGGAGGCGATTGGTCCCTTTCCTTCTTCGCTCCAACCTCTCCTTCCCCGGGAAAGGGAAGCGGTATCCTCGGTTTCCCTTGACTTACCGGGAAAATTTAGCCCTCCGGAAACCCGAATGTAGTCATAGTCCATCTTATACCAGAAATTTATATTCTGCTTCCAATAACCTTCTCTGGTCTGCGCTGAATAAGAGACCCATTTCTCCCCAAGGAGATTCTCGGTGATATATTTTTTAATCTCTTCATCCATTAATAATTCTACAAAGTGAACTCTTTCTGCCCTTTTCCTCCCCTCCAGAACCTCGCGGAAACTCTTAAAATCTGGCTTTGGATTTTTTAAAGGAACTCTGTATTTCATGTCGCCTCC
>PFWI01000129.1 GCA_002791075.1 bacterium (Candidatus Ratteibacteria) CG_4_9_14_3_um_filter_41_21
ATGGAATTATGAGTATCCCCACTCTGCTTATTTTTAAAGAAGGTAAGGTTGTTGACCAGATAATCGGAGCTGTTCCCAAGGAAATGATTAAGGAAAAACTGGATAAAATAACCTAAGATGGAATCTAAGTATGATGTTATTATTATCGGAGGGGGACCAGCAGGACTTACCTCCGGAATCTATACTTCCCGGGAAGGGTTAAATACTCTTTTATTGGAGAAAGGGTTATGCGGAGGACTACCGGCAATTACGGATTTAATAGAAAACTATCCTGGTTTTTCAGACGGTATAAAGGGAAGGGATTTGATTGCTAAATTTAAGAAACAGGCGGAAAGGTTTGGCACAAAAATTAAGGAATTTGAGGGAGTAAGGAGGGTTGAACCATCCGAAAAAAAGATGTTGATAGAAACAAGCAAAGGGAAATATAATACCTATACGCTAATAGTCGCTACAGGTAGCATCCCTAAAATGCTGAATATTCCCGGGGAGGCCGAACTTCGTGGCAAGGGTATCTCCCACTGTGCCACCTGTGACGGTCCTTTATACAGAAATAAAGATGTAGTGGTGGTCGGTGGAGGAGATGCTGCAGCAGAAGAAGCTCTATTCTTAACTCAATTTGCTCGTAAGGTAATTTTAGTACATCGTCGGTATGAATTACGGGCGGCAAGAGTACTGCAAGAAAGATTAAAAGAAAATAAAAAGATAGAACTTTTGCTGAATCATGTTCCTGTTTCGATCAAAGGAAAAAATTCTGTTGATGCTATCATCGTAAAGAATAAAGAAAACAATGAAGAAAAAAGCATTGAGGTCTCAGGTATCTTTGTCTCTGTTGGATTTTTGCCCAATTCTAAATTCCTGGAAGGTATGGTTGAAGTAGACAGTTTTGAATATATCAAAACCAATGAGCAAATGGAAACATCTATCCCGGGTATATACGCCGTAGGTGATGTGCGGGCAAAGAAGGTGCGCCAGATAGTAGTAGCCTGTGGAGAGGCCACCATCGCGGCAATATCGGTCAGGGATTATTTAG
>PFWI01000211.1 GCA_002791075.1 bacterium (Candidatus Ratteibacteria) CG_4_9_14_3_um_filter_41_21
AGCCTCATAAATGAGGCAACTACAGTATTGTAGTCCGCCCAATCTTCACTGGCGGGCTAAACTTTGAAATTCCATACAACAAGATAACCAGGGGCACATCCCCTGAAACCCCTTTTATTCTCTCGATATAGTAGCCAAAAATTGGGCGGGGGAGAGGATGGGAATGCCCTGGAATTCTTTGAGAGGTTGTAAATGCTTTGTATCCCCAGAAATGATATAGTCTGCTTTTACTTCCAAGGCGCACTCCAGAATCCGATTGTCAGAATCTTTTTCTTTGATGACTGAAACTTTACTTTTAGGATGAACTACAACAGCACTATTTTTAATCTTATTCAGGGTTCTCTTAATCTGCCCTTCTTCCCAGCGGAATTTCCTCTTTAAAATTCTTTTTAACTCTTCTAAAATAAAAATAGAGAGGTAAACTTCTATTTCCCCTCTATAAAACAAAATTAAAACCCGGCTCTCTTTGCCCTCAAAGTTAAGACCAGAGACGAAGACATTGGTATCCAAAACTACTTTGACCTTTTTACTGCCGGTAGGCATCAACAATATCCTCTACCTGGTCTTTAGTAATTCCAAGGCTTTTAGCCTTCACCCTGCCATACTTAAAAATTTTCTTCCATTCCCGCTCTTCAATATACCGCCTTAAAGCTTCTCTAAGGAGCTCGCTTCTGGTTCTGCTTTCCTCCTCAGTCAATTGGTCAATTTTAACCATTAGCTTTGGTGGCACAGAAAGAGTTATAGTTCTGGTCACTCTTGCCATCTTCTCCTCCTTTTTGATTACTTAGTGTTACTATGTGCTATAATACTATACATAAAATTTTTTGTCAAATTTACCTCTTTACCTCAAGGCCGAGCAGGAAGATTCCCGAATTCAAGCGAGTAATCCTTGGTCAGGGGGCAGGCATTGAACTACTATCGGGCCGGGGTGGAATCCTTAAAACTCCTCCAACAAACCCTCAAAGAGATAGAGAAAAGAACCCATTCCCAGCAATAATTTCATTTAGCAGTTTATCTCTTTTTGAATCAAAAACCAATATTTCAAAAGGTAGGTTTCATATCTCTGATAGTTTTCATATTTAGCACCTATTATTTTCCAAAATCTTTCGTTGTGCTTCCTTTCGATCAAATGAACCATTTCGTGAAAAACAACATATTTAATCAACCAGTTTGGTAAATACTTAACAAATGTATTTATCGTTAAATTCTTCCTGGAACTTAAACTCCCCCATTTTGATTTCATCCTTCTTAAGAAAACTTTATTTATATCTACCTTTAGCTTGCGAGAAAAATCACTGGCCTGTTGATTTACAAAATTCCCAAGTTCCTTATCGGTTCTTTTTGTATTTAGTTTTTCATTTTTTAAATCCTGCAAAGCACTCTGGATAAGATTATTTTTCTTATATATCCAGTCTTTATGCTTTTTAATAATTTCTTCTTCACTTTTACTATCCCTGGGCAATATCAGGACTAAACTACCTGTCTTGAATTCCAAACGGGGATATTCCACATCCCGATAACTCACCTGGTAACCTATTTCCTGATTGGAGATTTTAATCCTTTTTCCCATATTCCTTAATATTTTCCCTGATAATTCCATACAAGCGGTCCATTTGTTCGTAAGTAATACCGTATCTGAAAATAGATTTTCTTAAGAAAGAACGAAGCTCCCTTTCTACATTTTTCCTGGCTGTCTGCTGTAATACCCAGCCATTAAACATCTCTTTTTCCAAAATTTTTGATAATTCTTTCGCATCTTTTATAAGTTCCTTTCTCTGGCTGAGATTCTTTTCCATAATCAGCAAAAGAGAATATTCCAAATCGCTAAAGCCCAATTTTTTCTGTCTGTCCTTTAATCTATTAATCTCCTTTTTAATCTCAATTCCTTCCTGGTAAATTTCTTCATAATTCTTATTTTTTTCTCTCCATCTTTTCAGAATTTGCTCCACCTTATCCGCAACCGAAATAAAAACAGGGTTTCTTTGTTTATCCACCAATACGTATTTATTCAGAGTAAAAACAATGTTTGCCGCTTTTTCTTCCTTGCTTTTTACCTTTTCCTCCAATTTTTCAAGATATCTCTCATCAAAAACTATTTCCGGGAGGTTTTTTTCTAAATCTTTAATCTCGGTTGTCTGATGCACATACTTTATTGTCTGATTAAAGTACTGATCAAGATATATTCTGTCATCAGAGCGAGTCCCTAAAACCTGGGATGTATAATAGGTATAAACTGCAGTGAGCCATTTATAATCGGAAAAGAGTTCTACCTTAATCTCATCCGGTCCAAGCAACTCAAAGAGTTTTCGCAATTTTTTATAATCTTCTAAAAATTTCTTACCAATATTTTCACTTGCAGTAAGAACCTCAATTGCCTTAAGTAAAGTTTCTCGTTCATAGCTATTTTTGGGAATATCTGCAAAAATCTTAAGCACTCCATTCATCAGAGCCATAAACTCATTGCGTAAATCATCAATATTGCACAATGCTCCTTTAATATCTTCTCTGCTATACATTTCAAATGCTCTTTGAAATTCTTTAAGAATTCCCACGTAGTCAAAAATTAATCCTGCTTCCTTAACATCCTTGTAGGGTCTGTTCGTCCTGGCAATTGCCTGTAAAAGACGATGCTCCTTCAATGGTTTATCCAGATACATCATCTGTAAAATAGGGGCATCAAATCCGGTTAAAAGCATATCGGTAACAATGAGTATTCTGGGGAACTCCTCTTCTTTGAATCTTTCAATAATCTCCTTTCTGATATCTTCAATCTCTTTCCCTTTGAACCTATCTCTTAATTCTTGATGGTAATCCCGAATAACCTTTTTATCGTCTTTATCATCCTGGCCGAAGGTCATTACAACCTCAGAATATTCCTTCGGCAAAAATTTATCTAATTCCCTTTTATAGAGAACGCAGGCCTTTCTGCTCACGGCGATGACCATTGCTTTGAATCTTCCATCAATGTTTTCCTTAAAATGTTCCTTAATATCTTCAGCAATTTTCTTGATTCTCTCGGGATTTTCAAGATACACCTTGATTGTATTTAGTTTTTCTCTGACCTTTTCTTTTACCTTTTCTCTGAACTCCTCGGGTATTTCTTCATATTCCTGCTCAAGAAATGCCTCTAAAAGTTCCTTTTTTAAATGGACGTCCCTTTCCAACCTTGGCTGGTAAGCAATTTTTACCGTAAATTCATCCTTGATTGAATCGGTAATAAAATATTTATCAAAATGCAACTCTCCCGGCGGATAACTGAATTCCTGATAGGTATCCCGCCCCTTCTTTGAGATTGGTGTTCCCGTAAAAGCAAAGTAAAATGCGCGCTTTAAGATTGTTCTCATCTGAGCCGCAAGGCTTCCGTATTGGGTTCTGTGACCTTCATCTATAAAGGCAATAACATTCCTCCTTGTCTGTATCGTCTCTTTTCTATCCCTTAACTTCTCAAGTTCTTTCATTAAATTGTCCATTTCTTCGGGTCGGAATTTATGAATGAGGGTTAGCATTATTCCTCTTTTTCCCCTGAAATCATCATGTCTGATTACCTTCCTTAACTCTTCTATTGAACCGATTAAATCGGGTGATATTTCGAGTGCGAGGAGTTCCTGTTTTAACTGTTCTTCCAAATCTATCCGGTCAACAATGAAAAATATTGATGGATTCTCTAATTTTCTGAGGTTAAAAAGTTTATTTGCGGAAAAAATCATGGTCAATGTCTTACCTGACCCTTGCCAATGCCAGATTAGACCTTTATTCTTTTCCTCTTTCCCATCAAGATTATTCACAACCCGAGCAACAATCTTATTTGCCGCCCTATATTGCATATATCTGGTTATTACTTTTGTAGCATTGCCCAATTCTATCCTGTAAAAAAGAAAGTTTTTGATAATATCCAGCAAAAGAAAGGGTGAAAGGATTGCGATTGTTGAATCGATTGAATCTTTTTCCTCTTCTTTCCACTCGTATATTTTTACTTCTTCCTGCCAGGGGGCAATCGGAAAATATTTTGCAATGCTCTCGGCAGCAATTCCAATCTGGACATATTTGAACAATTCAGGAACTGTCTGTTCATAACCTTTTACCTGTTTATATGCGGTGAGCCAATTTTCTGAAAAACTTACTGGATTTTTACATTCAATGATAACCAGCGGAATGCCATTTACATAAAGGATTATATCTACCCGGATATGTCTTCCTCCGCTTTGATAAATTGCCTGCCTGGTTACGATAAATTCATTCTTTTCAATCTTTTCATCATCAAATAATTTGATATACTTTACCACCCGCTCCTTTTCAAACTTAACCGGAACGCCAAATTTAAAAAAAATAAGAATCTGCTTTATCCCTTCTATTCCTGTCCCCTTGAGTTTCAATTCATTAACCACCTGCTTTATCTCTTCCTCGCCAATTCCAAGATTTTCATTCAAATTTTCCAGTTGCCTGACCAGATTAACGGTAAGAAGTGGCTCCTCATAACTTTCCCGATGCAGATTGTCAGCAGGAACAAAATTCCAACCATTTTCCTTAAGTTTCTCTACAAAATAATCTTCAACAACCGATTTTTCGGTAAATTTCACCATTTTTTAATTCGTCATTGCGAGGAGCGATAGCAAGCCTGCCCCTGCGAAAGCAGGGATGGCAATTTCTCTTCTCTGTCATTGCGAGGCACGAAGTGTCGTGGCAATCTCATAATTTAGATTTTCACCCTCTTCCTCCCGCTCAATAAATCACTCATCAATCCCTTTTTAATCCTCTCCAATTTACCTTTCCTTTCCCTCTCCAGTTCAACTTTTTTATCCACATCAGCAAGAATCCCGGCAATTTTTTGCTGTTCGGGGAGAGGAGGGAGAGGCAACGGAAATTTCTCAAAAAGTGATTTCTTAATTATTGGGCTTGTAGTTATTCCAGCCCATCTTTTAAGTATGTTTTTCCTGAATAACATTATGTAGTAAACATAATGAGGATTTATTCCATTATTACATACTATAGTATTAATTTGTTGATTTGTTATGCATTCCATTGAGGCCATAGAGATTTCACCAACAGAAGCTATACAGGTAACCATAACAGAATTTTTTGGAATTATTCTAGCTTTCTTAATCCCTTTCTGGGTAACATATCTTTCTGTTTTGTCTACATATTTCTTATCAGAGAAATCAGTAGGAGTGACAAAAGGATGGCCTTCTCCCCAATATTCTTCAATCTTTGTCGAGGGGGTAGTTCCAGTAATAATTTCTCCTATACCTGATAGTTTCTCAACCTCCCACTCTTTTGGTATCTTTCCAATCTCACTATCCTTAAACTCCCGATGCCCAATCCCTTCAGTTAAAAGTTTCTGCATCAAGCCCTTCTTCAACCGCTCCGTTTTCTTTA